>JACZYV010000071.1:0-13675 GCA_022570905.1 Chloroflexota bacterium | reverse complement strand
AAGTTGCCGAAGCAGAGGCCGAACCTGAAGAAGTAGAGGAAGAACCCGAGGCTGAAGTTCCCGATGCAGAGGCTGTAGCCGAAGAAGTAGAGGACGAACCCGAGGCTGAAGTTGCCGAAGCAGAGGCTGAAGCCGAAGATGAACCCGAGGCTGAAACTGCCGAAGATGAACCTGAAGCCGAAGATGAACCGGAAGAGGTAGAGGAAGAGCCCGAAGCCGATGAGGCCAAAGGCGACGATGCCGATGACGGCGAAGACTCGGACGCCGACGAGCAGGAAGACAAGGAATGATTCAAACCTATACCCGGCTGAGGGTTGCCGACAACAGTGGGGCTAAAGTGATACGCCTCATTAACATCCCTGGTAGCGGCAAACGAAGATACGCCCACGTTGGCGATATAATAGTCTGCAACGTTCGAGAAGCCGCGCCCAACTCGCCGGTCCGCAAGGGCGAGATAGTACGGGCCGTGGTGATTCGCCAGGCACAAGGACGTCGCCGCCCCGACGGGACGTACATCAAGTTCGATGACAATGCGGCGGTGCTGATCGGGGATGACCAGTTGCCCAGGGGCACCCGCATCTTTGGCCCGGTGGCCCGTGAACTGAGAGACAAAGGCTTCATGCGAATTGTCTCCCTTGCCCCAGAGGTGGTCTGATGCGAATCCGCACTGGAGACAACGTGCTGGTGATCGCCGGCAAGGAGAAGGGCAAAACCGGCCGGGTGGAACGGCGGCTCCCCGAGCAAGACCGCTTGATCGTAGAGGGTGTAAACATGGTCACCCGGCACATGAAGGCACGCCCAGGAGTGGCCCAAGGAGGACGGATTCAGAAAGAGGCCTCCATCCACGCTTCAAACGTGGTTTTGATCTGTAATAAGTGCAACGAGCCGACCAAGCCCAAGACCGTCTTCTTGGATACGGGTTCCAAAGTCCGCAGTTGCACCAAATGCCAGGAAGTTATCGACGATGCTCGATGAAGAAAAACAACAGCCTGAAGACCTAGCAGAATCCGCAGAGTCCCAAGAGACTGTGGGCGAGACAAGCGAGGCTGTCGAGTCCGGGGACTCTTCCGCCGAAGAAGGCGCCGAAGAGAGCGCTAAAGAGGGCGGTGAGGAAGCTGCGAAGAGCGAAGAGCAGCAGGCCCCCCGCCGGCAGCGGCGTGAGCGCGGCGGTGGACGCGGCGCCAGAGCAGCCGAGGCCGCGCTTGAGCCGCCAACGGAGCCGCCGCCGCCGCCCCGTCTCTATGAACAGTTTAAAAACGAGATCATTCCCGCCATGGTGAGGGAATTCAACTACTCGAACCCAATGGAGGTCCCGCGGCTGCAGAAGATCGTGCTGAACATCGGCTTGGGTGAGGCGCTGACCAACGGACGGGCCATGGAGGCCGCCACGCGAGACCTAACGGTGATCAGCGGTCAGAAGCCCATCGTCACCAAGGCCAAGAAGTCCATCGCGGGGTTCAAGCTCCGGGAAGGGAACCCCATCGGAACCGCGGTTACCCTTCGCGGGGCCAGGATGTACCATTTCCTGGACCGATTGGTTAACACCGCGCTGCCCCGTATCCGTGACTTCCGCGGCCTAGCCAGGCGTGGATTGGACGGGCGCGGCAACTACACCATCGGTATCCGGGAGCAGATCATCTTCCCAGAGATCGATTACAACCAGATAGACAAGATCCGTGGACTGCAGGTAACCATCGCGACCACGGCCAAGAATGATGCGGAGGCCATACGCCTCTTGGAACTCTACGGCATGCCCTTTATCAAAGACACGGTTGAGGCCTAACGGAGGCATCGTTGGCGAAGACATCAACAGTCCAGAGATGGCTTAAAAAGTCCAAGTTCCCGGGCCGGGAGTACAACCGGTGCCACCGCTGCTTCCGTGGGCGCGCCTACATCAGGCACGTCGGACTCTGCCGCATCTGCTTCCGGGAATTGGCCCTGAACGGCGAATTGCCCGGCGTGCGCAAGGCCAGCTTGTAGCCCAGCGCTCCACCAGCGCTCCAGTAGATAAATCGATCAAGCGATCGTCCAATAAGCGATATGTAATGTTGTTAACTTCAGGCGGAGAGGGGAGATAGACCTAAGATGCCGGTAACCGATCCATTGGCGGACATGTTGACCAGGATCCGTAACGCGATACAGGTGCGTCACGATTCCGTCAGTATGCCCCACTCCAAGCTGAAGTTGGCCGTGACCAAGATCCTTAAGGAAGAGGGCTTCATCCGGGACTTCGACATGCCCCGGGGACAGGCGCATCCCACCATCCGGATACACCTCACCTACCGGGAGGGAAGACAACCGGCTATCTCAGGTCTCAAACGCGTCAGCAAACCCGGATTGAGGGTCTACGTGGGCAAGGGAGAGATTCCCAGGGTCTACGGAGGGATCGGCATAGCTATCGTATCCACCTCCAAGGGCGTCATGGCCGGCCGGAAAGCCTGGCGTGAAGGCGTCGGCGGAGAACTACTCTGTTTTGTCTGGTGATGCGGCTGTGAACGAGAAAAAACAAGAAAAAACACTCTCCCGTATTGGCCGAAAGCCCATACCCCTGCCCGATGGAGTCCAGGTGGAGGTCCAGTACGACGGGGTCAAAGTCACCGGACCCAGGGGGACCCTCGAGCAGAAATACCACCCCGAGGTGTTGGTCAAAGTGGAAGACGGGGTAGTTTTGGTGGAGCGGAAGTCGGATAACAAATTCCACCACTCACTGCACGGTCTCACCCGAAGCCTGATCGCCAATGCCGTGACCGGAGTGTCCGAAGGGTTCACCAGGTCTCTGGAGCTCATGGGCGTCGGCTATAGGGTCGCGGCAGCCGGCGATGGGATCACGCTGAATGTGGGCCACAGCCATCCCGTGGAGATTCACCCGGAAGACGGGGTGACCATGGAGGTGGAGGGGGTCAATAGGATACACATCCGCGGCATCGACAAACAGAAGGTCGGCCAACTGGCGGCCCGGGTTAGAAGGGTCCGCCCGCCCAACGCCTACAAAGAAAAGGGCATCAGGTATTCCGACGAAATACTTCACTTTAAACCAGGAAAGGCGGCGGCTAGAAAGGCCTAAGAGCCTGTTGAATCGCTCTGCGCCATTTAAAACTAATCATGCCTAAAGATAAGAACGCAAAACGTCTGAGAAAAGTCCGGCATATAAGGCTACGGAATAAGATTTCCGGAACGCCGGAAAGGCCCAGGCTCGCCGTGTTTCGCAGCCTGCGCTATATCTACGCCCAGGTGATCGACGACACCACCGGGCGCACCCTTGTGGCGGCTTCCAGCGCCGATGCCATAAAAGAAGCCGGCGGACCCATAGTCCCCAAGATCAACGCTTCCGTGGCGGTGGGCAAATTGGTGGCGGAAAGGGCCATTGCTGAGGGTATTACCCAGGTCGTGTTCGACCGGGGCGGATGCAAATTCCACGGCCGGGTCAAAGCCCTGGCCGAAGCTACCCGGGAAGCCGGGCTGATATTTTGATGTCTGATTCAATCTGCCGCAGAGACTGGGAGGTCTAGTCCGCTAATGGTCCAATCCCCTAACAGGTACTTCTCCGATCGAGACCGAGGCCGAGGACGAGACGAAGATACCGGTGGTTTCTCCGAGAGGGTCGTCTTCACCCGCCGCATCGCCAAGGTGGTGAAGGGAGGCCGTCGTCTCCGGTTCAATGCGTTGGTCGTGGTGGGAGACGGAAAGGGCGAAGTGGGTGTTGGCCTGGGCAAGGCGCTGGTTATCCCAGACGCGGTCAGGAAAGGAAACGCCGTCGCCCGGCGTGACACAGTCAAGATTCCTTTGCGGGGAACCACGATCCCACAGAAGATCACCGTCAAGAAGGGCGCGACCATCGTGATGATCAAGCCGGCCCGGGAGGGTACCGGGGTCATCGCCGCCGGCGCCATGCGCGCCATCTTGGAACTCGGCGGCGTGAAAGACGTGGTCGGAAAATCCCTGGGGTCACGGAACCCCATAAACATCGTCCACGCCACCATGGAAGCTTTGCGCCAATTGAAGGACCCTGACGTTGAATTGAACCGCCGGCTGGGACGGCCGATGCCATCTAAAGGTGCACCAGCGGACGCCACGCCCGAAGACGAAAGCCCAGAGGGAGAATAAAGGCCGGACTCCCTAACCGGATATACGGTCGACAGATTATGGCGGAATTAAAGATCACCTGGGTTAAGAGCACTATCGGGCGGACGCAGAACCAGCGGCGGATCATCGAGTCCCTGGGGCTGCACCGCTTGCACCATACCGTGGTCCATCAGGACTCACCGACCATCCGCGGCATGGTGAACAAGGTTAGCCACCTTGTGAAGGTGGAAGTGGCCTAAAAGGCCGCTAACTGTAGGCTGTTCTTCCGAAATCCAGGATCAGATATCCGCAAAGCACCGGCTAGCCCGGGTCAAAGTGGCCGCTAAACCGGCCTTATTGCAAACGCCAAACCGTTTACCAGCGGTCGCTATGCATCTAAAATCAGTCTAGACGGCGTAATAGGTCAACGAGGCACACCCCATGATGGAACATCAACTGGCGCCCCCCAAGGGAGCCAGGAAAAACAGAAAACGGGTCGGACGCGGCGACGCGGCAGGCCAGGGAAGCACCGCGGGACGGGGCATGAAGGGACAGAAGTCCCGCGCCGGAAGCGGACCGCCCATCTGGTTTGAGGGCGGCCAATTGCCTTTGATCAAAGGACTGCCCATGAAGCGGGGCTTCCACAACCCGTTTAAGACCTATTACTCCTTGGTCAAGTTGGAGACCCTAGACAGGTTCGACGAAGGGGAGCGGATAACCCCGGAACTCCTTCTGGAGAAGGGCTATCTGCGTAACCTCAACCTGCCGGTAAAGATCGTCGGTGACGGTGAGATCAGTAAAGCGTTAACCGTGGTGGCCGCGAAATTCACCCGCTCCGCTAAAGAGAAGATAGAAGCGGCAAAGGGAACGGCGGAGGAGATTCCGGCGTAATGATGAACGCCGAGGTCCAGGCTGGCAAAATGCCCAAGCTGATCCAGGCGGCGATCGATGCCTTCAGCCTCCCTGATCTGCGGGCCAAGATACTCTTTACGCTGGCCATCCTGGCCCTGTACCGGTTCGTTGCCCACATCCCCCTTCCGGGCATCGACCAAATTCAGTTGGATAACCTGTTCAGGAATAACGAACTCCTGGGCTTCTTGGACCTGTTCAGCGGCGGCGCGCTGAGCCGCATGAGCATCGTGGCCCTGGGGGTTTTCCCCTATATCACCTCCTCGATCATCATCCAATTGCTGACCCCGGTCATACCCTATCTGCAGGAAATGTCCCGCGAGGGCGAGTCGGGTCGGGCCAAGATCAACCGGATTACCCACTGGATCACCATCCCCATCGCCTTTGCCCAGGGGTATGGACAACTGGTCCTCCTGCAACAGAGCAACGTCATCGCCGAAGTGGGATTCTCCGGAGATGCGTTATTGCCCACCGTAGCGGGCCTGGTCTCCATCGCGGCCGGGACCATGTTCTTGGTCTGGCTGGGCGAGATGATCACGGAGCGAGGCATCGGAAACGGCATCTCGTTGATTATCTTCGCCGGAATCGTCGCCGGATTTCCCAGACTGCTGACCCAGGGCTTCTTGGATCGGGACAACGTGTTGGGCATCGGCTTCTTCGCTTTGATCGGTGTGCTGATCATCGCCTGCATCGTGTTGTTCAACGAGGCCCACCGGCGTATCCCGGTGCAGTACGGCCGCAGTATATTCAGGGGTGGGAGGATGTACCGCCAAAGCGGCGCGACCTATCTGCCATTGCGCATAAATTCGGCGGGCATGATCCCGCTGATCTTCGCCTTTTCCATCGTGATCTTGCCTGGCACCATCGCGACCTACTTCGCCACCAGCACCACTTGGGTGGGCGATGTGGCCAACTTCTTCGCCACTCTGCTGATACCCACCTCGCCCCTCTATTGGGTGATGGTGTTCGTGCTGGTGGTGATCTTCACCTTCTTCTACACCCTAGTGGTGTTCAACCAGCAACAACTGGCGGAAAACCTCCAGAAGAACGGCGGGTTTGTGCTGGGCATCCGGCCCGGAAAGCCCACGCAGGACTACCTGAACCGGGTTATCGTGCGTATCACATTGGGCGGGGCCCTTTTCTTGGGCACCATCGCGATCATGCCCTATATCGCGTCGCTCATCACTGGTGTTCAAGCCATATCCCTCAGCAGCACCAGTTTGTTGATCATGGTGGGAGTCGGCCTGGACACCCTGCGTCAACTCGAGGCGCAGTTGATGATGCGGAATTACGAAGGGTTCCTGAGGTAACATGGCCCAGGGATTGCGATTGGTTTTATTCGGCCCTCCGGGCGCCGGAAAGGGTACCCAGGCGCAATTATTGACGGACCGGCTGAAGGTAGTCCACATCAGTTCGGGCGACCTATTCCGTCACCATGTCGGCCAGGGAACACCACTGGGCCTGCGCGCCAAAGAATACATGAATCGAGGAGAATTGGTGCCCGACGAAGTGACCATCGACGTCATTCTGGACAAGGTGCAGTCGATTCCGGCCGAAGACGGGTTTATCCTAGACGGATTTCCCAGGAACACAAATCAGGCCGAGGAACTGGAAAAAAAACTGGCCGCTGGATCCCGAATACTAGACAAGGTGGTCCACATCGACGTTTCAGAACCGGAGCTGCTGCGAAGGCTTGGCGGCCGGTTCGTCTGCCGGGCCTGCCAGGCGCCCCATGCCATGGCCGAAGGCGAGGACGCCAGCGCTAAGAAGTGCGGCCGATGCGGTGGAGAACTCTACCAACGTGACGACGACGCCCCGGCGTCCGTCAAGAAGCGTATCGATGTCTATAACAAAGAAACCATGCCTGTCCTAGGCTTCTACCGCGAGCGGGGAGTGTTGGTGGATATCTCTGGCGACGACACCGTTGACGAGGTCAACAAACAGGTCCTGGCAGCCCTGGGAGTTTAGACACGGGGTGAAAAGGCCCCATGAATCTTTGGGTCCCAATGTGGGTTCCAACTGGGTTCCCAAGATAAATAATCGGGAGTAGAATACAAAAGGTGAATCGCGGCCAAAAAACAAAGACCGCTTCTAACTCGCCGTCCGCCTACTCGGGGGGGATCACGATAAAGTCGCCCCAGGAGTTGGACGCTATGCGCCATGCGGGAGCGATCGTTGGCGCGGTTATCGACTTGTTGAAGGCCGCCGTGGTTCCAGGCATGACCACCATGGACCTGGACAAGATCGCGTATAAAGAGATTACCCGGCAGGGAGCGAAACCCACTTTCAAGGGTTACCAGGGGTTCCCGGCCAGTATCTGCACCTCAGTGAACGAAGAGATCGTCCACGGTATACCCGGTAAGCGGGTCCTCCTGGAGGGCGATATCGTCAAAGTTGACGTGGGAGCGACCATCGAAGGCATGATTGGCGACGCCGCGGTGTCCATCGCCGTGGGCCAAGTGACAGGCGAGGCGGCAGCCTTGATGGAGGCCACGCGGATCAGTTTGGAAGAAGGCATCAAAGCGGCCCAGCCCGGTGGGCGGGTCGGTGACATAGGCGCCGCGGTGCAGGCCTACGGCGAGAGCCGGGGCTATGGGGTAGTGCGGGAGTTCGTGGGACACGGCGTAGGCCGGTTCCTGCATGAGGACCCCCAGGTACCCAACTACGGGGAGGCGGGCATGGGTCCGTTGCTCCGCGTTGGGATGTGCATTGCCATCGAGCCCATGTTCAACCTGGGCGACTGGCACACCAAGATATTGGATGACGAGTGGACCGTGATCACCGCCGACGGCAAGCTCTCGGCCCACTTTGAGCATTCCATAGCCATAACCGAGGACGGACCGGAGATTCTGACCGTTCATAGTTAGTTCTGGGCCGACACGGGCCCACGGCCTGGTCCCGGCGTGGAAACCGGGGCGGGCGGAAATCCGCAAGTAAAGGGGATTTATGGCGAAGAAACAAGCGATCGAGGTGGAGGCCAGCGTTAAAGAGGCCCTGCCCAACGGGATGTTCCGAGTGGAGCTGCCCAATGACCACGAGGTACTTGCCCACGTGTCCGGGAAGATCAGGATGCACTTCATCCGGGTGTTGCCCGGCGACCGGGTGTTGGTGGAGCTCTCTCCCTACGACCTAACCCGGGGCCGGATAACCTACAGATTCAAGTAGTACTGTTCAAGTAGCTAAAGGGCGTGAATTTTGAAAGTATCCGCATCGGTTAAGCCCAGGTGCAACAACTGCCGCGTGATCAAGCGCAAGGGCGTGGTCAGAATCATCTGCTCCAACGCCAGGCACTCGCAGCGGCAGGGTTAATCATCAAAGACGGCAATATTCAGGTAGACGGGGACAGTTAAAGGAGGCCTTGAGTGGTCCGTATCGCTGGAGTGGACGTTCCTGACCGGAAGAGGGCTCACGTGGCCCTTAGAAGCATCTATGGCATCGGCCCCAAGATCGCTGAAGAGATCTTGATCAAGGCCGGTCTTGATCCGGTCGTTCCCCCGCGGATGAATGAGCTAACCGATGAGCAGGTCGACCGCATCAGGGAGTTGGTGGACCGGGATTACATCTCGGAAGGCGATCTTCGCCGGGAAGTCACCCAGAATATTCGCAGGCTGATAGAGATTGGTTCCTACCGCGGCTCGCGCCACCGCAGGAACCTGCCCGTGGCGGGTCAGCGCACCAAGACCAACGCCCGCACCCGCAAGGGGCCCCGCCGCACCGTGGCCGGCCGTGGCCGGCGCACCGGCGGCAAGAAGTAAGAATTTAAGGCTGAGTGATAATTACTTATGGCTAGACCCAGGACCAGGCGCCGCGAGCGCCGCACGGTGCCTCAGGGACGGGCGTACATCTACTCCACGTTCAACAACACGCTGGTGACCCTCACCGACCCCCAGGGCAACGTGATCGCCACCGCCAGCGCCGGGACGGCGGGATTCAAAGGGTCCCGCAAGGGCACTGCCTTCGCCGCCCAGCGCGCCGCCGAACTGGCCGCCCGCAAGGGTATGGACTCCGGCCTCCGCCAGATAGACGTGCTTATCAAAGGGCCGGGCGCCGGCCGGGAGGCCGCCATTCGGTCTCTGCAGGGCGCAGGGCTGTTTGTGACCAGTATCCGGGACGTAACCCCCATCCCCCACAACGGGTGCCGCCCGCCAAAACGAAGGAGAGTGTAACTCCGATCCATGGGAAGATATACAGGACCATCCTGCCGCCTTTGCCGGCGGTCCGGTGAAAAACTATTCCTCAAGGGCGACAAGTGTTTCACGCCCCGGTGCGCCTTCGAGAAGCGCCGCAACCCGCCCGGCGACGTGTCCCGCCGCCGCAGAAGGCCCACGGACTACGCCGTGCATCTGCGCGAGAAACAGAAGGCCAAGTACATCTATGGCGTGATGGAAGGCCAGTTCCGCCGCTACATGACCGACGCGTTCAATGCACCGGGAGTAACCGGGATGAACCTGCTCCGCACTCTGGAGCGCCGTCTGGACAATGTGGTATTCAAACTGGGCTTCTCCGACTCTAGGAAACAGGCTCGGCAGATGGTGCTCCACGGCCATTTCAGAGTCAACGGCACCAAGACGGATATTCCCTCATATCTGGTTAAGCCCGGAGACGTCGTCTCCTGGAAGGAATCGATAAAGGGAACCGACTTTTACGCGGGGCGAATAGACGGCGTGCCCAAGCGGCCAGTGCCCGCTTGGCTGAGCCTAGACCAAAGCGACATGGTCGGGACGGTCGTATCCTTGCCCGCGGATGAAGACCTTCAGGCAATCGTAGATTCCAGGTTAATAGTAGAGTTTTATTCGAGGTAGTTGGTCCATGCTGGACACCCTGATCCTAACTCCGGGTATGCCGGAGGCTGGTGCGGAAACGCTAAAACCCGAGATTCGGGTCATCGAATCGGAAGACACCTACGGAAAGGTGGCTGTTGAGCCGCTGCCCCGCGGGTTCGGGCTGACCATTGGCAATCCTCTGCGGAGGATATTGCTCAGTTCCACCAACGGCAGCGCCGTCACGTGGGTGAAGATTGACGATATAGTCCACGAATACTCAGCCCTCCCCGGCGTCAAGGAAGAGGTGATGGAAATCCTCCTCAACGTGAAGCGCATCCGGATTCGGTCCCAATCCGACCGGGCCGGAAAGATGCGCTTAGACGTCACGGGCGAAGGCCGGGTCTGCGCGGGAGACATATCGACATCCAGCGACTTCGAGATCGTGAATCCTGAACTCCACCTGGCGACCCTGGACTCCGATGACGCTCATCTGTCCATCGAATTCAACGTGGAACAGGGAGTGGGTTACCGGCCCGCGGTCCAGAATGATGGGACCGGAAGCACTCCGGTGGGCGTTCTGCCGGTGGACGCTGTGTTCAGTCCGGTGCGGAAGGTCAACTATAATGTCGAACGCACCAGGGTCGGCCAAGTTACCGACTACGAACGCCTGATCATGGAAGTCTGGACCGACGGCACCATCAAGGCGGTTGAAGCGATCCAACAGGCCGCGGAAAACCTGGTGAACCATTTCTTCCTGTTCAGCAACCTCAACAGGGTGGCTGAGGAAGGCTCAGAGCGGGTCCCATTGGTGGTTTCTCCGGAGATCTACCAAACGCCCATCGAGAAACTGGAATTGTCTCCCCGCACTCTGAATTGCTTGAAACGGTCCCACATATCCAAGGTGGGCGAAGTGCTGGAGATGTCCGACGACGAGCTGCTTAAGATACGTAACTTTGGCGAGAAATCTCTGGTCGAACTGAAAGACAAACTCACCGAATACGGCGCTACCGATGTATCGGATAACGCTGAAGGGTCTGTCGCCGAAATCTCGCGCGAAGAATTGGGTGAACTCATGGGCGACGAACAGGCGGATTCCGACTCGCCCGCGGAGGCGCCTGGCATGTCCCTAGAAGAAACCGCGGAAGACACGGTTGAAGACGCTGGCGGCGACGGCTCAGACGACGATGCCGCCGGTGACCAAACCGAGGGCGAAGAGTAACCATGGCCTCTCACAGAATAGCCGGCAGAAAGCTCAGCCGGTTCCGGGACCAACGCGTCGCGCTATTGCGGGGATTGGTCTCGGAACTAATCATCCACGAACGCATCACCACCACACTAGCCAAGGCCAAGGAGACTAGGGTGATGGCGGAGAAATTGATCACCCACGGCAAAAAGGGGAATCTGCATCACCGCCGTCTGGCCATGGCCCAGGTGCCCAACTCCCGCGTGGTCAAGAAGGTGTTTGACGACGTTGCCCCTCGGTATGCTGATCGCGCCGGCGGTTACACCAGAGTATTGAAATTGGGACCACGAAATGGAGACGCCGCGGAGATGGCGATCATCGAACTGGTCTAACGAAACAGGTGATTAGAGGTATAATTTAGTATAGAAGAAGGCAGTGTCCATAACTCAGAAGACGAGTCAGATAACGGAACGGGCGGGCAGCTTTGGCGGGCCGCCCTTCTGGTTGAATACCAGGGGACCAGGTACTCTGGATTCCAGCTTCAAGCCGGCCATCCGACGATTCAAGGTGAGCTGGAAAAGGCCCTGGCCAGGTTCACGGGCCAACCAACCAGGATCAGGGGCGCCAGCCGCACCGATTCCGGGGCCCATGCCAAGGGCCAAGTGGTCGATTTCCTCACCGCTACCCAGCATCCACTGGACCGATTCGCCCCCGCGCTGAATTATCATCTTCCCGAGGACATCAATGTTCTTGAAGCCCACCGGGTTGACGACGATTTTCACTCCCGCAGATGCGCCCTGAGCCGGACCTACCAATACAGCATATTGAACCGGTCTGCGCCGTCGCCATTGCGGCGGCACACCCACCTTTGGATCAGGGAGCGCCTCGACGCCGAGCGGATGGCCGAGGCGGCCCAATTTCTGGTGGGCATCCATGACTTCCGGGCCCTGGCGGCGGGGCATCCTCAAGACCGCGGCGCGGTGAGGGAGGTGATGCGGTGGGAAGTGGAAAGGTCCGAAGACAGCATAGTGATCGAGTGTGAAGCCAACGGCTTCTTGAAACAACAGATAAGGAAAGCCAACGGAATATTGACGGAGATTGGAAGGGGGAAATACCCGGTCAATAGGGTTAAAGAAGCTCTGGCGGGCGATGTGAGCGGGACTCCGTTGCTTCCTGCCCACGGGCTATGCCTAATTAGTGTAAAATATCCGGGTTCCGTAAAAATTGGGCCAACCCCCGGAGATATGGGGCCCGAAAACATGGGACTCGAAGACAGAGGACCGGAATAACCAAGCATGAAACGAACCAGCACTTACTTTCCCAAACCTGGCGAGATCACCGAAAGGTGGCGGGTCATGGACGCCCAGGGCCAAACTCTGGGCCGGCTGGCGCGGAACATCGCCATCGCTCTTCAGGGTAAAGACAAAACCAATTACGTGGCCCATGTCCTCACGGGCGACTTCGTGGTGGTGACCAACGCGGCCGATCTGCGGGTTACCGGCAAGAAACTGGACCAGAAGATGTACTACCGGCACAGTGGTTACGTGGGGAACCTCAAAACCTTCCGGCTCAGGGAGATGATGGAGTCCCGGCCAGACCGGGTGCTGGAGTTGGCCGTAAAGGGCATGTTGCCCAAGAACCACATGGGCCGGCAGATGATGCGCCGCCTCAAGGTATACAGCGGCCCGGACCACCCCCATGAAGCCCAGGTGACCGGTCACCCGGCAACGCAAGCGGTAGAGGACGGAGGATAGACTTACCTTGGTACAAACTGAAGCCAACCAGACCTATTATTACGGCACGGGTAAGCGCAAGACCTCCATCGCCAGAGTGCGTCTATAC
Organism: Chloroflexota bacterium; assembly: GCA_022570905.1. Classification (GTDB taxonomy): domain Bacteria; phylum Chloroflexota; class Dehalococcoidia; order Lucifugimonadales; family UBA3495; genus UBA9611. Next base: position 916 of record JACZYV010000071.1, on the reverse strand, counting down.
CTGGACGACGGCGGCCCCATCTTGGTCAACGGCAAGCCCATGGACGAGATCTTCAACTGGGCCCCGTGGCAGAAGACGATCAACGAGGCTTTCCGGGTCAGCGACACGGTGAATAAGTTCCGCGTGGTGGTCAAAGTCGCCGGCGGCGGAGTGAACTCCCAGGCTCAAGCCATCCGGCACGGCATCGCCAGGGCATTGGTTGTCTTCGATGCCAGCCTCAAACCAGGACTCCGCAGGGCGGGCCTGATCACCCGGGACGCCCGCATCAAAGAAAGCAAGAAATACGGTCTCAAACGTGCCCGAAGGGCGCCGCAGTACACCAAACGGTAGCGACTGCGATCTATAATTCCATGTGGAAACCAAAAGGCCCCGGAATATTCCGGGGCCTAATTCGTTGACCGATGGTTCCGTAGAAGAACCGTTCTGCTCATGCGTAGCGGCGGGTTTTAAACCCGCACCTACGTGGCGACAACGTCATAGTTCTAGGAAAACCCGCTAGACCCCCAGATACTCCATGGCCCCATCCAACAACCTGGTCACCATCTCCGGGGTGGCGGCCTCGGCGTAGATACGCAGCAGGGGCTCGGTGCCGGAGAACCGCACGGCAAGCCAGCCGTCTTCGATGTGGAACCTTCTCCCGTCGATGGTGTCCGAGTCTAGGATCGGCACGCCCGCAATCTCGGTTAGCCCAGAACTGTTCAATCTTTCCAGGATTCGTTCCCGGTCCGATTGTTGAAACCCTATGTCCCGCCGCTGGTACGAATGAGGGCCGACCTTGCTGATCAGCCGCTGCAGCAATCGGGTGGGACTGTCGCCGGTGGTGGCCATGTACTCCAGGAAATACAGCCCGCTGAGGATGCCGTCACGCTCTGGGATGTGACCCCGGAAGGCGAACCCGCCGCTCTCTTCCCCGGCC
>JACZYV010000218.1:0-3652 GCA_022570905.1 Chloroflexota bacterium | reverse complement strand
TGCGGCTGATGTTGCCGGTGCGCAGGGGCTGGCCGTCGGCGATGGTCTCTTCCAGGTTCTCCATGAACATCATCGACACCAGGGTGTCCATCATGGACACGTCCAGGTATTGGCCCTGGCCGGTGCGTTCCTTCTCCCGCAGGGCGGCCAAGATGGAGTAGCAAGCAAACATGGGAGTGACCAGGTCGCCGATGTAGAAACCGACCTTGATGGGCGGGCCTCCGGCCTCCCCGTTGATGTCCATCAGACCGCTCATGCCTTGTATCTGCGGGTCGTGGGCGGGCTTGTCTTTGTACGGGCCGGTCTGACCGTAGCCGGAGATCGAGCAGTAGACGATGCCGGGATTAACCTTGGCGACCTCGTCGTAACCCAGGCCGATGCGGCGCAGGGAGCCTGGCGCCAGGTTTTCCAGCACCACGTCGGATTCCTTGGCCAGGTCCAAGAACATCTGCTTGCCCTTGGGATTTTTCAGGTCGATGGTGACGCTTTTAACGCCCTGGGTGCGCTTGAGGAACCGGGTGGAGATGTCATCGTCGGTCTGTCGCCGGATGTTTGTTCCCTTGGGCCCGGCAAATGGGCCGTTGCCCCGGACGGGGTCGCCCTTGCCCGGAATCTCGACCTTGATCACCTCGGCGCCCATACGGGCCAGGTTCATGCCGCAGAAGGGTCCGGCAAGGTACACGGTGACGCACAAGACCCTGATATCTTTCAGTGGTTCCATATCTCCCTCATTGCGAATAGCGGCCAGGGGCCTATTCGACGGCCATTCTCTCATAGAATCGGCTTGCTGTGGTACAATTTTTCCTACTCTAACCAGGCACTAGATTACGTGTGAGGTAGACTCGATGGCAGAGAACATCGTCCTGTCCAACACTGAATATAAAGTTGTGGGAACCCGTCCCATCCGCCACGACGGCACCGACAAGGTGACTGGCCGGGCCAAATATGGTGCGGACTTCCAGGCCGCCGGCATGCTTTTTGGCAAGGTCCTGCGCAGCCCCCACGCCCACGCCCGCATCAAGTCCATTGATGTCAGCAAGGCCCTGGCCATGCCCGGCGTCAAAGCCGTGATCACCGGACAGGACATGCCCATCGTCCTGAAGAAGGACGCGGACGCTTCCGCCAAGACGGCCTCGGAAAAGGTCATGGCATCGGCTAAGGCCCTGTATAAAGGGCATGCGGTGGCGGCGGTAGCCGCCACCGGGGCGCACATCGCCGAAACTGCGTTGGACCTGATCGATGTTCAGTACGAAGTGCTTCCCTCCACCACCCAAGTCTTGGACGCAATGAAGGACAACGCCGGGCTCCTACACGACGACATGACCACCAACGACCTGGGAGAGAAAACCGAGAAGCACAGCAACATAGCCACTCACTTCCGGTACGAGTTGGGCGATGTTAAGACTGGGTTCGCCCAAGCAGAAGTAGTGGTCGAGCGTGAGTTCAACACTGTAACGGTGCACCAGGGCTATATCGAACCTCAGAACGGCTCCGCCTTATGGGACGTCGATGGCCAGATAACCGTCTGGTGCAGCACTCAGGGCGCGTTCACCGCCCGTGAGGCATTGGCCATGGTCCTAGACCAACCGGTTTCAAAGATCAAAGTCGTCCCCATGGAGATCGGCGGTGGGTTCGGTGGCAAGATACCGATCTATCTGGAGCCCCTGGCCGCCCTCCTTTCCAAGAAATCCGGCGCGCTCGTCAAGATGGCAATGTCCCGGACCGAGGTGTTTGAAAGCACGGGCCCCACTTCCGGAGCCAACATCAAACTCAAGATGGGGGCCGACAAATCGGGCAAGATCGTCGCCGCGGAAGTCCAACTGGCCTATGATGCCGGCGCCTTCCCAGGGTCGCAGGTAACCATGGGAGCGCAGTGTATGTTTTCGCCGTATTCCATAGACAATCTACTGGTGGATGGGTACGACGTGGTGGCCAATAAGCCGCCGGTCGCCGCCTACCGTGCCCCTGGCGCCCCCATCGCCGCCTTTGCCGGAGAGATAGTGGTCGATGAGCTTGCCGAGAAACTGGGTATGGACCCGATCGAAATTCGGCTGCTTAACGCCAGCAAAGAGGGGACCGTGCGGCTGGAGGCGCCCCCATTCCCCGTGATCGGGAACGTGGAATGCCTGGAAGCGGCCCGGAATTCGGAACAATACAAGACAAAGCTCACCGGGAAACACCGGGGCCGGGGCGTTGCCTCAGGGTTCTGGTTCAACATCGGACTGCAGTCCAGCGCGGCCATCAGCGTGAATGCCGACGGCACCATCAACTTGGTGGAGGGCTCCACCGATATCGGCGGGTCCAGGGTTTCACTGGCCATGCAAGCGGCCGAGGTACTGGGTATACCCGCCGAGGATGTACGCCCAAGCGTGGGGGATACCGAGTCGGTGGGCTACACCTTCTTGACCGGAGGCAGCCGGACCACCTTCGCCACCGGTTGGGCGGCCCACAACTGCGCCCAGGAAATTCGGACCAAGATGATTGAGCGCGCCGCCAGCATCTGGGATGTCTCAGCGGACGACGTAACGTTGACCGACGGCGTGTTTCTACACAAGTCGGACCCCGACCTGAAGTTCACGTTCAAAGAATTGGCCGCCCAGCTTAACCGTTCGGGAGGTCCGATCTCCAGTCAGGTCAGCGTGGACCCCAAGGGTTCGGGCACCGCATTCGCCACGCACGTGGTGGATGTTGAGGTCGATACCGACACGGGCAAGGTAACGGTCCTCAATTACACTGCTGTCCAAGATGTCGGCAAGGCGGTCCATCCCAGCTATGTCGAAGGCCAGATCCAAGGCGCCGTCGTCCAGGGCATCGGCTGGGCCCTCAACGAAGAGTACGTATTCAGCGACAAAGGCTCTATGGAAAACTCAAGTTTCTTGGACTACCGTATGCCGACCAGTCTCGATCTTCCGATGATCAGCACAGTTATCGTGGAGGTTGCGAATCCTGGCCACCCGTACGGAGTGCGCGGAGTGGGTGAAGTCCCAATAGTTCCTCCCATGGCGGCGATGGCCAACGCCATCTACCAGGCGGTGGGCGTCAGGCTGACCGAGCTGCCCATGTCTCCGGACGCCATACTGGAAGCCCTCTGGGCCAAGGATGGAGAGCCAACGGGACTCCAGGCAGCCGACTGAAACGGCTAGAGCTAGAACAGGCCAGGCCCTTTCGGGAGCCTGGCCTGTTTTTATTTCAGATCAATCCGAAATAATCAGGAGGGGCCCCATGACCAGAGTTCCATACGCGACCAGAGAGACCATGGATGCCGCCGGCCAGGCGATCTGGGACGACATCGAGACCAGCCGGGGCGGCGTCGCCCGCAACTACGCCGCATTACTCAACAACCCGCAGGCTTCAGCGGCCTTCATCGGATTGGGAACTTATGCCCGGTACGACAATCCAATGGACCCCAGAATCAAGGCGCTGGCGGTCCTCACAGCCGCGCGGGAGGCCTGCGGGCACTACGTCTGGACGGTGAACCAGCCCGCGGCCAAGGAAGCCGGCCTGTCCGACGAAGTGATCGCCGCCATCCGTGAATACCGGGCCCCCAACGGCCTAGAGCCCAAGGACGCCGCCATCGTGCAGTTCATGATTGAGTTGCTGCGGCAGCACCGGATCTCCGATGCGACGTTTGAGGCCGTGAGGGCGATCGTGG
>JACZYV010000070.1:0-13769 GCA_022570905.1 Chloroflexota bacterium | reverse complement strand
ATCCCAACACCGCGTTCGTCAAAGACGTGGTTGAAATCGACAAGTGGGGCTTCATCACCACGGGTGGCACCATGGAGACCAGCCTGGAGGGCGTGTTCGCGGCCGGCGACGCCCGTGGCGGCAGCACCAAGCAGGTGGCCAGCGCGGTGGGCGAAGGCGCCACCGCGGCCCTGATGATCCGCAACTACCTGGAGAAGCAGCAGGGAAACCGAGGGTACAAGGGGGACTAGCCGGGCCGCGCTTAAACGCGGCACGGCTAACATGAGCCCGTCAACAGGTTCCCCGATATATCTGGGAGACTCTCGACCTTTTGGTCGGAGTTGAGGACGAGCGAGTGGAATGATTCGGCGTTCGCCTATCGGGTTACGGCGAGGCTGTCAAAACACTAGAAACTGACGTTCGATAGGCGTGGTCGGCGAATATCGAAATGGTTTTTTTATGGATTGTGGACGGCCGACTGTGGCAGATAGCAGAGCAACCGCGCGCAGTCTCCGACGAACGTTGTCAGCTGGAGCGCCAGTATCTCAGGGTCATCCCATTGGGGCGGGCCGTGATATTTGATAACTATATGGACTTCCGACCCCATCGGATTGGTCAGTCCGGGGCCCCGGTGAACGTAACCCGGGGCATTTTCCAACCCAACCTTAAGCCTGGCGCTGGCGTGGCCACGGCGGTCAGGGCCTACGATACCCGCGGTGGCCCACAAGACCGACGCCTCGGCCGGCCCCCCTAGGGCTGTGTCGCTGCCCCCACAATCGTTGTTTGTGCACCCGCTGGGATTGTTGAAGATCACCCACCACACCGTGAACGCTCCCACGGGAAGGTCAGAGGTGTCGAAGCTCATTGCTATACCTTCAAGGTCCCTAACCAACGAGGAAGTTCCCCTTTCCTGGGGGAACATGATATTGACCCCCCCGTGGTCCTGGAAGTCATACATCGGAGCGGTGTTTCCGATCTCCTCGCCGCCGCCGGCGCTGGCGCTCCCGTAAGCGAACAGCACTCCGGCCATGAGCCCGGCCGCTAAAAAGACCAGTAGAGCCACGTTGAATCTGATTCTCATGATATCCTCCCATCCTGATTACCGTATCGGCAGATTCCGCATTAGTTTACTCCTCGAGCATAATCGTTTGTTAACGTTAAATCAGGCGCCAACTCCCGGCATTACCCAAGTCGATTCGCGTTGATTCGGTACGGATCCCGTGCTGGGCTATAATTTAATTGCCTGAGGCAACCGCCACGAATAGAATATTTTTAGGCCATTCGGGTCACTAAGCCACGAGCTAGATCAGTAGGTCTAAAAAAGTAGTGAGGAGACAGGAACAGCCATGCCGGGTTTCTTTATCAGCTACCGCCGTGACGACAGCGCCGGTCACGCCGGCCGGTTGCACGACCGGCTGATAGAGCACTTTGGCCGGGAAAATATATTCATCGACGTCGACACCATCGGTCTCGGCGTGGATTTCATGGAGGCGATTCGTGACGCGATTCGAGACACTAACGGGCTGATCGCCGTTATCGGACGGGAGTGGGTCGGCGCGACCAACGATAGCGGTGGGAGGCGTCTGGACGACCCGCAAGACTTTGTCAGGCTGGAGATCGCAACGGCCTTGGAATTGGGTGTCCGGGTGATCCCGGTCTTGGTGCAGGGGGCGCCGCAATTACGGGCTGGCGATCTACCGGACGACCTACAGCACCTCGCCAGCCTCAACGCCCTGGAAGTGAGCGACACGCGGTTTCACACCGATGTCGACCGGTTGATCGAATCCCTCGGCGACATATCGTTGGCCCAGGCGTCGCAATTAGCCATCTCCACCGCTCGGAATACTCCAGGAGAATACGGGGCCGAGTTCAGCGGCGTTTCAATGTCCTTTGAGGTCGCCGAAACCGGTGAAACAGACGATCAGTACCTGGTCACCTTGTCGTTTCAACCGGAAGGGCGAGGCCAAGGAGCCCCCGGGCGAGAGCAATTCTTCATTGAAAAGGGCGGTCATGTCGATCGAAGACACGTTATTAGCCTTCCCGGCAGGGCCGGAAGACAGCGGAATCCTCTGGTTCTCGCCGTAATCGCCTTGTTCATTACCGCTGGGGCGGTCGCCGGAATCGTCGCAGTCACAGGCGGCGGCGATGACAGCCCGCTGCCCGCCGCCAGCGCCCCATCGCTGACTCCCGAAACACCGGCTTCCCGGAGTCCCACCGCCGCGTTGGCAGTGCCTCCGGTAACAACCGCCAGCCCAATATCCGAAACGCTAAACGTGGTGTTGGAACCATCGCAGATCGCGATGGAGGCAGGCTCGACCATAGATCTAACAGCCATCATTTCTGGCGACTCCGGGAGCCGGCTCATCGACCCGGAGATTCATTGGCTGGCGCTCCCGGCGGCAGGCTCCATCAGCGCGGAGGGAGTCTTTACGGCGGGGACGAAGGCAGGCAAATTTTCAGGCGCCATCCAACTGACGGTGGAACAGGGTGCATCAACGGGGTCCGCCACCTTCGACGTGACCATCGAGCCGGGTCCTTTGGACAGGGTCGAGGTGCTGCCTGCCGGGGCTGTTCTTAGCCGGGGCGAATCGGTCCAATTTAGCCTTGTAGGGTCGGATAGCTACGGGAACCGCATAACCGGACTGGAAGTGTCCTGGGAAGGCGGGAAAGGGTTGAGTATTGACGGGACCGGCTTGGTCACCACCGGTCCGCTGGTCCCTGGTCAGCCGCTCCCAGGCCTTGTTGGCTGGTGGCCTGGCGACGGCAATGCCGAGGACGTATTTGCAGGCCAAAATGGTATCGCCAGCCCAGGAGTCGTTTACTCCAGCGGCGTGTTCGGGCAGGCTTTCAGATTCGACGGGGACGACGATTTTGTTGTCATCGAAGATTTCGACGCGTCGGGCCTCCGAGGCGATATGACCGTGCATCTTTGGGCCAAGAGGGCGACTCTGGGCGGTCCAGCAGTCATGGTCGTCAAAGGAGCGGGCGTTGTCGCGAATATCGACGTGCCCACCACTTTCGTATTGAAATTTGGCTCTGAACGGAGCCCGGGACGGGACGGCAATTACCTGTGGGGAGGCTTCGAACACTCGAACGGTTCCGATGTCTTCTTGGTAGGGCCGGAAATCACCGATAGTCTGGTCCACCACTACGCTTATGTCCGCGCAGGCAATAGCCACAAACTGTATCTTGACGGGGTGAATGTAGCGAGCGACTCGTTCGTTGGCCTTCCAGGCAGCACTTCCGGACTGGCCCTTGTGATCGGCGCCGGGCCAACGCATGGGTCATTTGGTCAACCGTTCGGAGGAATGATCGATGAAGTTCAAATCTTCGACCGGGCGCTGACGGAGGCCGAGATCGAGGAGATTTTCATGGCGGCCAATCCTGATGGCCGTTACCGGATAACTGTTGCGGCGAAATACAAAGGCGTGGAGCGCACCGCCTCGGTGGAAGTGGTGATCCAGAACTAGGCGGCTGTACGCCACGGGCGTTACCGGGGGGAAAGTATGCCCATCGCCGCCTCGGTCAGTTCGGCCGGACCATCATCGGTTCGTACGGCCTGCAAGAAGCCCGAACCGGCTAATCTCAAAGCCCTCTCCTCCACTTGCTTTCCTGCCAGAGCGGCGGCAAGGATGTCGGCGACCCGGCCACTGCCGTCGACCACGATCACCGGCCTTTGCGCACGTACGCTTTCCGACACATCCTCCCAGGCCGTTTCCCCTCCGTCCACCAATACTGTAACAGTTGGGCTGCCATCGGCCATCGCCTGGACAGTGGAAGTCATCCAGGGCGCTTCATCCCCCCAACGGGAGCCGGGAACTAATATGAAGTGGGTATGATATGGCTCCACCTCCAAAGACCCAGTGGCTTGCTGCGATTGGTTTGGAAGCGTGACCATGCTGGCCGGCACCACTCCTATCAAAGGGGAATCTGCACCAAACGGCCCTGCCCGCATCAAGGAAATTTCAAGCCCGGCAACCACGGCTGTGCTACGGCAGCTTCTTCACCAGTAGCCACTGGTTTTTTGATTCCTCGCTTCTCCGGTAGCGCACCGTATCCATAAGGGCCCGAGCCACCTGCAGGCCCCGTCCACTTTCCGGTATGCCCGCGTCTGGGCCTGAGGCCGGGTCTGTGGCGCCGGGCTGCTCATCGAAAAGAACGCCATCGTCGGTGATCTCCACCTCGATCCTATCCCCATATAAGCTGAGGTGTAGCAACATGGTCCCTTGCTGGTGCGATCCGGTGAATGCGTGTTGGATGATGTTCGCGCAGATCTCCGAGCAGGCTGTGAAGAACTCCAGCTTCCACCTCTCTGTAACGGACGCTTTGAGCTCAGAACTCACCAGGGTGCAGAATTGGTCAAGCTCAGAATGGATCGCTTCCAGCGAGGCGGGGACCGCCGGCCGGTATTCAACATCTCGTTCGAGCAACGGGCGTTCAGAGGTCAACCAGAGCCTCTTCAACTGTGGGGTACAGCTTCATGACCTTGTCCAGGGTCGTCAGCTCGAGGATCAGACGTGCCTGCTCCCCGACTTGGGCGATACGCAGGTCGCCCCCCGCAAGCCGGGTTGCCTTCATGCCGCTGATGAGGGCGCCCAAACCCGAGCTGTCCACGAATGGGACCTTGCTCAAGTCCACCACTAGGTTCCGGTCGCCGGCCGCAACGGCATCATTCAACGTTTGCTTGAATTCGGACGCTGAAGCCAGGTCCAAACGCCCTTCGGGGGTGACGACCGCAACCTGTCCTTCGCGTCTTTCTATGGAAACCTGCATATGCCCCTTCCGCGCTTAAGTTAGCGCCGCCCTCCGCCTATCCGTGCTGTGGCCTGCGCCACTGCTTCTGTGGCGACGCCCGATTCCGAGACTCCCGCAGGCACTCTGGAACGACGTGTTAATGCGTCAACTATCACGCTCAACATAGCCAGATTATAGCAAGTCCAACCAACGTTGGTTAGGATGGCGACCCCGTCCTGAGAGGTGCCCAATGCGAGTCTGCCCAGCCCGAACATAGCGCCAAATATCAAGAACCCGATCACGGCCAATTGGGGCCAGACCAGGCGCACGTCGCTGCCGGAAACCCCTGTCTTGCCGGCCGTCCCCGTCTTGGATGTAACCGCGAAGCTGAGGCGCGTTCCGAAGAACACGTTTCTAACGGCGCTGACAACCGCCATGATCCAGGTGGGGAAGAGCGCCAAACTGTATTGTTGCCCCCGCCAGGTCGGCATGCCCCATCCGACCACAAAAAATAACAGTTGGTTGACGACGAGATAAGGCAGCAGGTGAATGAAAAAATCCGAGGAGTAAGCTTTGACCGGCAGGACGCCGAAGAACAAGAATAGCGGACCCGCGGTAAGGTAAACGACCGCGGCGAAGCCGTACATGTAGCTCCACATGGTTTCGATGTAAGACAACCGCTGAGCAACGGAGAGCCCGCTCATGGTAAGCGGATTTTGGCGAAGCAGGACCTGAACCGTGCCCTGGGCCCACCTGAGTCTCTGTCCAATGGCCGAACCCAGGTCCTCCGGAGCCAACCCGGAAGCCAGCACCTTGTGGTGGAAAACCGACCGCCATCCGGCCGCGTTGAGCCGCATGTTGGTGGCGAAGTCTTCGGTCACGGAGATGGTGGCCATCGGCATCACTGGTTGGGCTTCCTGCCACACATCCAGGTCGATGGACTGCAGCAGTCCCCGGACGCTGCCCAGGGCGCCCAAAGGCGACCACTCCCGGCTGGCCAGAACCCGCACCGTCTCCGAATCCATCTGGATCGGATCAAATGGCTGACCGGCCATTTCGTCATCACCGGTGAGGATGCTGGATAGCTCCGCTCCGGCTTTCGCCATCTCACGTTCAATGATCGGCTTGGCCAGAGTTTCCGCCTGACGCTGCAATTCCCAGGTGACCTCCTGGGCGGATGCGCCGCCGCTGAGACGGGACCGGGCTTGGGCCAGGGAGACCCGCAATCCATTCAAGGCGTCCCGCACTTCAGGGTCGGTTGCCGTACCGGATTGGCGCTCCGCCGACGCCACGATGCTGTTCCCCGCGTCGAGGGCGACGTTCAGACGCTTAAGAAGGTCTTGCGCATAGTACCGGATGCCGATCTGCATAAACGCTTCCCGGCGCAAGACGGCGTTGGTCCCACAGAAATAGGCCGCGTTCCAGCCGTCCTTGCCTTGCTGGATAGGCCCGTAAAAAAGCGGGGCCTGGCTTCCCAAGTAATCTCCTTCCGGCACGTTGTAGAACCACTGCGGGGTCTGCACCAACGCGATCTTGGGGTCAGCAAAATACCCAAGGGTCTCGTCAAGGATCTCGGGCGCTGGAAGCTGGTCGGCATCGAGGATCAAGATGAACTCGCCCTGGGTCTGAAAGAGCGCGCTGTTGACATTCCCCGCCTTGGCGTGCCGCTCGTGCCCGGCCCAGTCGGCAGATCTGACGATGTATCTCGCGCCCTCGGCCAGCGCGGCCTCCTCCAACTCCCGAGAGTTGCCGTCGTCAAGCACATAGGTGTTGTGAGGGTAGCGGATGGCGACCGCGGCTCGAATGGTTTCCCTAACCAACTCGACGGGCTCGTTGTAGCGGGTGATAAAGACATCCACCGCCGCGCCCGGCATGGAAGGCGGCGGGCTGCGCCGGACCTTCAGGCGCCACAGCATGAATCCGAACAGCCAGACACTGGTGAAGCTATAGGTCTCGGCGGCGAGCAGGGCGAGAGAAATCGGCCAGTAGTCCCAGTTGATTGAGAACAGGTAGCGCCAGGAGATGTAATAGGAGGCGAGGGCCATGTTAACGACGATCAAGGCCCGCAGCAGATGCTTCCTGGGAATCGGTCCGTCGGGGGAATCCACCGTCACGATGCGACCGGCCAACCCGTTTCGTGACGGGCCGCCGGTGATGGTTTGGGCCTCCGCCGTGGTTTCGCCCGCCAGGCTCCAGCGCCACCTGGTGAAGGCGTAGATCAGCAGACCAGCGAGGAACAGCGTTAGCAGCCCGATACCAACCGGTTGCCAAGCGCTCTGAGACCAGGTAACGAGGCTGATCACGGGCATGGGTCTATACCAAGAGGCCCGCCGGCTACTCGCCAGGCGCCTTGATGATGACTACCCACTTGAGGTGCAGGTAAGGATGAGAACGGTTGCATCGTCACCCCCGCTTCGGTGCTGGCCGGTGGCTTCGATCAGGTCGTCCACGATCGTCTCCGCGTTTTTTAAGCCGTCGCCGTTTGTGAGCAAGGTCTGAACGTCCAACATTGTACCGTCTTGGGCCTCAACCAGGCCGTCGGTAAACAGCACCAGCATGTCCCCCTCTTGGAGAGTCACCACGGACTCCTCTAGCTCCGAGTCGGGGAACACGCCCAATGGCAGGTTCCGTCCCTCCAAGGGTTCAGTGGAACCGGAGGCGCGCCGGATGAAGCCAAGTCCGTGGCCGGCGTCGACATACGTGATACGGCGCGCTTCGATCTCCAGGCGGCCATAGAACAGGGTGACGAAACTCTCGGCGCGCCTAAGGTCATCGCCGATGGCCTGTTCCACCTGGCGAAGCACTTGAGCAGGGGAGGGCAAACCTGAAGATGCCCTGAGGGCCGACCGGACCGTGGCCATCAGCAGCGCGGCGGGCATGCCCTTGCCCATCACGTCACACAACACGAAATCCACGGTGCCGGCGTCCCGCTGTTGCCAATCGAAAAAATCGCCGGCCACGTCCCTCGCCGGAACGCACCGGGCCGCCAGCCCAAAGTGCGGAATGGTGGGCGATTGGCTGGGCAATAGCTCGACCTGGATAAGCGCGGCCCTTTCCATCTCGTCGCGTAGGACCTGCTCGGCCTTCTGGGTCTCCGTGAGGTCCCGAACGATACCGGTGAAAATACGTCCCGCCTCCGTGCGCACTTCGCTGACCGCCAGGTCCATCGGGAACGTGGTCCCGTCTTTGCGCAGGCCGACCACCTCTCTGCCGATCCCGATGATGCGGGCATCGCCGGTCCGAAGATAGTTGGCGAGGTAACCATCGTGGGCGCCATGGTATGGCTCGGGCATCAGGGTTTTAATGTTCTTCCCGATCACCTCATCAGGGCTGTAATCAAATAGCTTGGAAGCCGCGCTGTTGAATGACTCGATAGTCCCGCTTTCATCGATCGTGATGATGCCGTCAGCCGCCGTGTCCACAATGCTCCGGTGCCGGGCTTCGCTTTCTCGCAGCGCCTCCTCGGTCCGCTGGCGCTCCCTGGCCTCGTCCTCCAGTTGCTGGTTGGACTGGGAGAGCTCCACGGTCCGCGTGGCGACCAGCCGCTCCACGGCGATGGCGCGTCGCGCCGCCGCCATGAAATAGGCCGAAAACAGGCCGGTGAACAGCAACCCGCCCGCTAATGCTGCCCAGGCTTGCCAGATCGACCAGACGGACAACCCGGCGCCCGGTGATGTTAAGATCAACTCCCAGGTGCGGCCAGCCACGTCAAAGGTCTCGGCAAAGCTTAGACGCGACGGGGATTGCACTGCGGCTCCGTCGACGGAGGATGTCGCAAACAGCAGTTGTTGTTCCTGGGGAGCCGACCTATCGTAGAGTTGAATGTCCAGGCCCGGTCCACCAGTCCGCTCCCTGATATCCGCCAGCGAGCTATCGATCATATCCGTTATGCGGAAGACACCGAGGGCGAACCCCGCCAGGTTTTCCCGCTTTTGATCCAAGGTCTCCACCGGAAACCCCTTGCGGTAAATAGGCTGGAATACCAGGAAGCCGAACTGGTCTTCGGTCTCCTGAACTAGGGTGATCCGGGCGGTGGCCACGCCCTGACCGGTATCCCGAGAGTTGTTCAGAGCCTCCAAGCGAATGGGATTGGACGCCAGGTCGAATCCCAGGGCCGCCTCGTTGCCTTCATAGGGTTCCACATAATAGACCGGGAAGTATTCCTCTCGTAGTTCGGCTGGCACCATCGTGCCCTGGGCCTCTCGCTCCACGATCTGAAATTCCGAAAACCCATCTTTGCGTGCGGCTTCCTCAAATTCCGCTCGCTCCGAGGCAAGCACTCGGGGAATCCATTCCAGCGCTTGAATACCGCGATCTTCCTCCAATTCATGCTCAATAAAGGCGCGGAACTCATGCCGTTCGACCTCGTTAGAGGCCTTGTATAACGATTGGATGTCCTGCAGCGCGTCCACGGTCATTGTGATGCCCTGTTTCAACGCCGACGCTCCATCATTGGCCGTATGCTCGAATTCCTCTTCTATTTCCTGGCGCTCAACATTGAGCAGTAGGATAAAGGCCCCCACCGACAATGCTATCCCTATGGCCGCGGCCAACAAGACGCGGGCATAATACCCCTGTGTGTGTACAGCACTAATCACGTGGTTTCATCTCGTTCCAACACACTACCCATTGGACTGTTCTAGCCCCCGTTCAAACATCTCGCCGGCCGGCGGGAGGAAGGACCGGCCCCAACGGCAGCCCCTCCTCATTTGCCTACAAGATTCTGACCTGCGCATCGTGGCAGCCGTCCGGCCCATTTGGCGGAGATGCGCCGGATGCCTCCATCCGAATATCGAGTCAGGTTGTCGTTTGGTTCCAGTTTAATGGAATCGGCAAAATCTCCGCAACCGTAGTTAGGCCGGGCCAAGGTAGATGGTGATTACTCATTGATTCGCGAGGGTTCCAGCAAGCTCGAGACGGGTTTTCCCGGCCGGTCAACCCAGCCGCCTACCGGCAGGACACTCATGCCTGGCGCTAAGATGGCTGCCGGTGGCCTTTGTTTGACCCAGGCGAGCCGGGGTGGTGGTGGAGGTCCGGCGCCGGGGACGGTGGATTATTCCGTCGGTGCGTCGGTGCGGCGGTCGCGGCGGTGGGCGCAGTTGGGGCACCACCCATAGAAGTCGACCCGTTGGCCGGTGAACTCGAAATCGGTGGACGCTTCCAGCCGTTCACGCAGTTCAGCCACCATTGTTTGGCCCACTTCGGCGTCGTGCACGCTGCCGCAGCCGACACAGACCAGATTGGCGTGGGGCGAAAGATTGGCGTCGTAGCGGGACTGCTTCTGGAATGGTAGTTCCCGGACGATTCCAGCATTCTCCAGCACGGTCAACGTGGAGTAAACCGTGGCCAGAGTCACGTAGGGGAAGAACTCCTTAACCCGGGCGAAGATCTCTTTAACCGACGGGTGATCGCCAGAGTTGACCACCACTTCGGCGATGGCCAACCGTTGCGGGGTTAACCTGATTCCCAGAGTTTTGAGCTGAGCTCCCAGTTCGTCCTGTGTCGTCACTTCAATGCTGCCTATTAATGGTCGGATGCCGGAAGGGGGTAAAATTCCCCTTCGCCAAATGCTGATCGCTGACCGCTGTGGGCCGGCCCGCGCTTACCATGGTCTAAGCCTAGCTCCGGTTGCCCTCAGCCTGTTGGCCGCCAGACCGGCGGCGGTGTTGCCGGAGGGTTCAATCATCCATGATCACCGGGATGCCGGCGGCCTCCGCCTTTGCCGCGGATTCTGGGTTGATCACGCCGTCCTGCATCCAGATGTATTTCACGCCCACCTCGATGGCCTGGTCCACCACCGGCGGCACCAGTTCGGAACGCCGGAAGATGTTGACCATGTCGATGGGCTCGGGGACCGATCTGAGGTCCGGGTAGCTCTTTTCGCCCAGCACCTCTTCCACCATGGGGTTGACCGGGATTATCCGGTACCCCTGTTCCTGCATATACCGGGTGACCCGGAAGCTGATCCGGTCCGGGTCGCCGGACAGGCCGACCACCGCGATGGTCTTGCTATTTTGAAGCTGCTCGTCGACCAGGTCCATGGCCCCTCCCGTTAATTCCAACTCTTAGTCGAGATGTACTTGAAGGCGGCGACGGCCGCCGTGGCGCCGTCCCCAGCGGCGGAGACCAACTGAGAATTGGAGTGCTGCCGCAGGTCGCCCACCGCGTAGACACCGGGCACGTCGGTCTCCATGGAGATGTTCACCGGGATGTGTCCGGCGTTGTCGGTCTTCAAAAGTCCTTCCACCAGTCCTGAGTTGGGTTCGAGGCCGACGTAAACGAACAACCCCGAAAGCTCGATGACGTTCTCCATGTTGGTAACGACGTTGCGAAGCCGGAGTCCCGACACGGTGTCCGAGCCCAATACCTCTTCGATAACTGTGTTCCAGACCACTTCGATCTTGCGGTTCGAGCCGACCCGGTCAACAAGGGTCTGGTGGGCGCGGAGTTGGTCGCGGCGATGGACCAACAAAACGCGCTCGGCGTACTCGGTGAGCGTCACCGCTTCGTCGGCGGCCGAGTCCCCGCCGCCCACCACGGCCACCACCTGGTTCATATATAGCGGGCCGTCGCAGGTGGCGCATTGGGAGACTCCCCGGCCAAAGAATTCCTCCTCTCCGGGGATGCCCAATTGCCGCAGGGTGGACCCCGCCGCGATGATCACGGCCTTGGCCCGCATCTGGCCGGCGTCGCTGAAGACCACCCGGTAGTCGCCGTCCTTGGCGATCTTGGCGGTTTCGCCCATGATGAAGTCCGCCCCGGCGTTCATGGCTTGTTCTTGGACCGCGGGCCCTAATTCCGCCCCGGATATGCCCTCCGGGAAGCCGGGGAAGTTCTCGATCTTCTCGATGTTGATGATGGACGCTCCGCCCATCATCCGTTCCACGATGCCCGTGCGCAGCCCGTAGCGGGCGGCGTACATGCCGGCGGTCATGCCCGCCACGCCTCCGCCGACGATCAATACGTCGTAATTATCGGCCAAAAAGGGCACCTCCAAGGGTGGGATAACCGACCAGAAACCCGAAAACTTCAACTGACGGACAGTCACGGGACAGGCGTGCAAATCGATGGCCGGACTCGCTGGCCTAATGATAGGTTGGCGTCTATTTCGTGTCAACGTTACCGGATGCCGTTGTTTGCCCGGTTGCGGCTGCCCAGGCGCGCCCATAGAATTAGGGCCGTCAGCCCATCCAGCATTCAAGCGGTTGACCGGGAGCGTACCCATGCCTGGCGATAACCAGACTGGCATATATGAAGTCCACACCGAATCCAACGTTATGGTCTCCATGCGGGATGGCGTGCGGCTGGCATGCGACGTCTACCGGCCGGCCAAGACTGGGGTGCCGTTGGACGGTGCCTTTCCCGTGTTGCTTCAGCGCACGCCCTACAGCAAGACCAGGGAAGACTTGGTCCTAGAGGCGGTGTTCTTCACCTCCCACGGGTATGTCACGGTGCTTCAGGACTGCCGGGGACGCTACGGATCGGAGGGCGGGTTCACCAAGTACACGGCAGAGGGAGAAGATGGCTACGACACCATGGAATGGTTGGCCAAACAGCCCTGGCACGGCGGCAAGGTCGGCACCTACGGGCTCTCCTACGCGGCCCATACCCAGGCGGCGGCGGCCTGTTTGGACCCGCCTAACCTGGGCTGCATGTGGCTGGACTCGGGCGGGTTCTCCAATGCCTTTCTCAACGCCTGCCGCAACGGCGGGGCCTTCGAATTGCGCCAATTGACCTGGGCTTACAAAGAGGCCGTTGAGAGCCGGGAGGCCAACGCAAATCCCAACACCGTCAAGGCGGCGATCGAGTCGCAGAATATCTTTGATTGGTTCAAACGGCTGCCCTGGAAGAAGGGGCACTCGCCATTGCAGTGGACCCCCGACTACGAAGACTACCTGTTGGACATCTGGAACCGGGAGAACTTCGACGACTACTGGCGACAGGTAGGGCTCTGCGCTGAGGCGTATTATGACGAGTTTTCCGATGTGCCCCAGGTGCACATGAGCGCCTGGTACGACCCATATTCCAGGACGGCCACCGATAATTTCGTGGCCCTCTCCGGTTCCAAGAAAGGCCCCGTTACCCTGCTGATGGGGCCCTGGACCCACGGTGCGCGCTCGGTGACCTATTCCGGCGACATCGACCTGGGCCAATCGGCCATGATCGGAAACAGCGGAGGAAACAACTGGGACAACCACGGGGACGACAACTCGGCGGAGGATTTCAACCACCTGCGGCTGCGGTTCTTCGACCGCTGGCTCAAGGGCGAGGACAACGGTTGGGAAGCGGAAGCCCCGGTTAAGCTGTTCGTCATGGGCGGCGGCTCGGGGCGCAAGAACCCCCAGCAGCGCCTGGACCACGGCGGACGGTGGCGCGGCGAGAACGAATGGCCCCTGGCCCGCGCCATGAACACGCCCTTTTACCTGCAAGCGGGCGGCGGGCTCTCCACGCTGCCTCCCCAGGGCTCCCACGCAGCAACCACTTATTTATTCGACCCCAGCCACCCGGTGCCCACGGTCGGGGGCAACATATCGTCGGGACAACCGGTGATGGCAGCAGGCGGTTTCGACCAACGGGAGTCGGAAGAGTTCTTCGGGTCCGAAAAACCCTACCTGCCGCTGGCTTCCCGGCCGGATGTGCTGGTGTTCCAGACCGCGCCGTTGGAGGAGGACGTGGAGATCACCGGCCCGGTATCGGTCCATCTTTGGATCTCCTCCAGCGCCGTGGACACCGACTTCACCGCCAAGCTGATCGACGTCTACCCGCCGTCGGCCGACTACCCGGAGGGATACGCCCTGAATCTAACCGACGGCATATTGCGCGTGAAATTCAGGAACTCATGGGAGCGCACGGAATTGATGGAACCCGGAGAGGTCTACAGGGTGGAGTTGGGATTGATGCCCATGTCCAATCTTTTTGTCGCGGGGCACCGGGTCCGGCTGGATATATCATCCAGCAACTTCCCCAGGTTCGATGTGAACGGGAACACCGGAGAGAACCCGGGAACGTCGGCGGTGAGAATGACGGCCCTGAACAGCGTCTATCACGACGAGAGC
>JACZYV010000217.1:0-3691 GCA_022570905.1 Chloroflexota bacterium | reverse complement strand
GGCTCCCAACTGGTGATGTCCCCGGCGAATTCGTGGCTCAACACCAGGGGATAGCCCTCGCCGGCCACCTGGTAGTGGATGTCTACTCCATCGGATGAAAAAGTGGGCATGAATAACACTCCAAGTTGTTCTTGGATATCGGGTCGCTGTGGATAATAGGATGCCCCGGCTGGGCCGTCAATTTGGGGGTTGCCTCTCCTCGGCAAACAGGCTAGGCTTCGGCCATTCCCAAGCGATTGGAGGCAAAAATGCTGAACAAAGTGCACCACGTGACCTACGTGGTGGAGAGCATCGCAGACATGGCCGCCTACATGGAGAAAAGCTTCGATATCAAGCCCATCTCGACCGACGTGTTCACCGAACAGGGCTTCAAATCCATCCTATACCGCGTCGGCGAGACCCTGGTGGACTTCTTCGAGCCCTTGCGTGAAGACACCACCATGGCACGTCAGCTCAAGGCCACCGGACCAGGCGTGATGCACGTGGCCTGGGGCGTGGACGGCATCGACGCGGCCTTCATGAGCCTGCAAAAGAGCGGCAACCAGATGCGCGGCGACGCACCCGCCACCAGCCCCTTCGGCTACAAGACAGCCAACATCGAGACCACCAGCTCCCACGGCATCCACTTCCAACTAGCCGAGGGAGAGCCGAAATCCCCCTAGCCCCTTAAGAAAAGCGGACTCAATTTCCCCCTTTCGTAAAGGGGGACCAAGGGGGATTTCAGCCCTCTCAACCATGAGGCAAAGGATCACATATGGAATACAACGCACTTGGCCGCACCGGGCTCAATGTCTCTCGCGTGGGATTCGGGGGCGGCGGCATCGGGCAGGTCTGGGGCGCCACCACCAGGGATGAGGCGGTCCGGGCGGTCCACCGGGCCCTGGACCTGGGGATAAACTACTTTGACGTCGCGCCGGCATACGGCGATGGCAAAGCGGAAGAGGCGCTTGGCATCGCGCTGGAGGGGCGGACCGAAGATGTGGTGATCGGCACCAAGGTCCGGTTGGCAGCCGAGGACATGGCGGACGTGACCGGCGCGGTGCGGCGTTCCGTGGAAGCCAGCCTGCGGCTGCTGAAACGTGACTCGGTGGACATACTCCACGTGCACAACCGGTTCACGGAGAACCGGGGCGACACCCCAAACTCGCTCTCCGCCGACGACGTGCTGGGGCCGGTGCTGGAGGCCTACCGTGGGGTGCAACAGGCCGGCAAGACCCGGTTCATCGGCCTCTCGGCCATGGACCATCACGTGCCGACCCTGGACCGGATCATGGACAGCGGGCACTGGGACACCGTGCTGGCCTATTACAACCTGCTGAACTGGACTGCCCAACTCCCCCCGCCGCCGGGAGTCGACCTGTTCGACAATGGCCAGAACATCCCACTGGCCAAGAAACACAACATGGGGGTCATCGGCATCCGCTCTCACGCCGCCGGGGCGCTGACCTCCGCCGTTGACCGGCCCGTGCCGCCCGGCAACGACCTGCTGCGCCAGGACGTGGCCAGCGCCGCCAGTTTGGATTTCCTGATGGACGGCCCCATAAAGACCATCTCCCAGGCGGCCACGGTCTTCTGCCTGATGAACCGGGACATCCACACCACCGTCCCCGGAGTGAAGAACCAAGCGGAAACCGAGGAGATGGCCGGGTGCATCGACCTGGACCCATTCTCTCCCGCCCAAATGACCCGTCTTCGGGAACTCTATGACAAGGGATTCAAAGACTAGACCTTGGGCCACACCTTCGTCGCGAAGTCTTCCATCAGGCCCAACATCCGGTCCAGGTCTTCGGTCTGCCGCAGGAAGTCCCAGATCATGGTCGACACGCCCATGTCCTGATAGCGGCGTATGTCTCCGGCGATCTGCTCCGCGTCGCCGACAAAGGGCAGCCGGCCCGCGCCAGCCGGTGTTTTGGTCAGCTCAAATTGGTGGGTCCGGTAGATGGTCTCGATCTCCGACGGGTCTCGGCCGAATCGCTTGGCGTATTGGGCCAGCCGGTCCAACCCGGCCTTCAATTGCTCGGGCGTGCCCATGGGGAAGGTGGGGTTGGAACCCAGGGGATACCAGCCGTCGGCCAGTTCCGCGGTGCGGCGCAGGGCCGGGCGGCTCTCTCCGCCCACCCAGATCGGCGGATGGGGTTTCTGCACCGGCTTGGGCAGGAAGCTGATGTCGTCGAAACTGATGTACTTGCCCTCGAAATGGGGGTCGTCCTCGGTCCACAGCACCTTGAAGGCCCGGATGTATTCGTCGGTCACCGCGCCCCGTTCTTCGAAGGGAGGCAGGCCCAGCGCCTGGAACTCCTCCCGCATCCAGCCGACGCCGACCCCGACCACCAACCGGCCCCCCGAAAGCACATCCAAGGTCGCCAAGGACTTGGCGGCGATCAGCGGATTGCGGTGGGGGACGATCAGCACGCTGGTCACTAATCTAATCTGAGTGGTCTGGCCGGCGATGTACGACAGCAGGGTGATCTGCTCCATGGACTCGCCCGATGG
Organism: Chloroflexota bacterium; assembly: GCA_022570905.1. Lineage (GTDB taxonomy): Bacteria > Chloroflexota > Dehalococcoidia > Lucifugimonadales > UBA3495 > UBA9611. The sequence continues at coordinate 1,198 of JACZYV010000217.1, read as the reverse complement.
CGAACCGGGAAATTCGCCTCCCTCGGTGTATGGGTAGACCGACTTGATGTTCTTGGGCACCAGGATGTGGTCCCCGGTCAGCAGGGCGTCAAAGCCCAATTCCTCGCCCTTTCTGGCGATGATGCCCAATCTCTCGGGAGTGGCAAGCTGCCCCCTCCCCGGCAAGGTGAATCCGTACTTCATGGTTCATGCTCCATCGTTATGTAAAGTCGGCTATCCAGTCTAGGCCATCTGGCGGGCCGTCTCCAACCGCTTGCGGCTCAGTTCCGTTCTCGGATGGTCCGGGCCCAACACCCGCACCCGGTCTTCGATTATCTGCTGGTGCATTACCACGGCCTCGTTGTATTCGCCTAAGGCGGCCAGGGTGTTGGCCAGGCTGCTGCGGCTGCGCAGGGTGTCCGGGTGGTCCCGGCCCAGCACACGGCTTCGCTGGGCCAGGATCTCCTCAAACATCGGCTTGGCGTCCTGGTACCGGCCTGCCGCGAAGTAGCTATTGGCCAGACGGCTTAGGCTCCTCAGAGTCTGAGGGTGCTCCGGCCCCAGCTTGTTTTCATGGACGCGGATATTTTCGGCGTAGAGAGAAAAGCACTCACCGAAACGGCGGATAGCCCGCAGGGACCGGGCGAGGCCGCTCCTGGCATTGATGGTCTGAAAGTGTTTCTCCCCTTGGCATTCCAACCTCGCCGCCAAGACTTCGCGCAACACTTCCACCGCTTCCGCGATGCGATTTGCCGAGTGGAGGTCCCTGGCCTGGGCTTCCAGGCGGGACAGGGCCTCCGGGTCAAATGTCACTTTAGTTCCATCTTTGATTCCGGATTAATCTGACCGATCGATTCCAGTATCTCTGATGTCTTCATTTGTAGATATTCCCCTGAAGCGATTCGATTGGTCACTCGACTCCAGGCAACTCTCGCTGCGGTAGTAGTTGGAACAGACAGGATGCCAGCATCGAGGGCAACCAAAGTGGCCCCAAGTGTAGAAAACGCCGCAGACTTTCCGAGTCGTCTGGCTCCACGTTGTAGCGACTCCTCTAAGCTTGATTGACCAATGAGAACAAGGCGGCCTTCTGTCAACCCAACTAAGATTCCTGACACGATCGGGATAGTGTCAAAGGCCCATTCTGCACTCTGGTCTAGCATATCGTTCAGAGCATCTTCACTTTGCTCGCCCAATTGGCGATTGACGGCTTCTGTGAGGT
>JACZYV010000216.1:0-3714 GCA_022570905.1 Chloroflexota bacterium | reverse complement strand
AGTGGACGTGGAAAAATCGCGGTTCAAAACGCTGCTGGACTCCCTGGCGAAAAAAGCCCCCTCCCGATCTGAATCGGGATAAAGGGAGGTTGGGGGGATTTTCGCTATGTGTATGGATATGAACTGCCACGAATCCAAAACGCGGCTTCAGGAAAATAACCTGAGCCTGCCGGGATAAAAAACCGATGCTTCTGGCCCTGGACACCTCCACCCGCTACGCCGGCGTGGCCCTCGTCAACGAGGACCGCGTGGTAGCATCTCACGCCTGGCATACTACCTTCAACCATACAGCCGAGCTCATGCCGGCGGTGGCCCACATCTTGGAGCGCGGGGGCCTCACGGCTGCGGGATTGGACGGGGTAGCGGTGGCGTTGGGGCCGGGCGGGTTCAGCGCGCTTCGAGTCGGCATCAGCGCCGCCAAGGGCCTGGCCCTGGTGGCGAAGAAGCCGATCGTGGGCGTGGGTACTCTGGACCTGGAAGCATATCCTTATCTACGGTCAGGGGTCCCAGTCTGCGCATTGCTGGAAGCGGGCCGGGAAGAGTGCGCCACCGCCCTGTTCGGTACGGACGGCGCCCGGCTCAGAGAGGACCGCGTCTGCGGCATCGACGATTTCCTGGCCGAGGTTACAGGCGAAATACCCGGCCCAGCCATCTTCTGCGGCGAGGGCGTGACCGCCTGGCGAGACCAGATCGCCGAAGCGTTGGGAGCCAAGGCCCAGATCGTCCGGCCGGTCCCGGCGGCAAGGGCGTGGGCTCTGGCATTGATCGGACGGGAAAAATTGGCCGCCGGGGAGATCGACGACCTCACGTCCCTGGAACCGGAGTATCTACGGATGCCCAGCATCGGCGTACCCAAACAGCGGGGCCGGGTCCCCCAGGGCGGCAGGCAGGCGCCCGGCCCGTTCCGTAGGCCAGACCGGTAAATATGCCCGGTTTCACTGCGTTGATCATCGGCTGCGGCGCCGTGGGCGCCGTCACGGCGCGGCTGGTGCTCGAAGACGCCAGGTTCCGGCACGTAGTCGTGGCCGACCGTGACCGCCAACGGGCCGAGCATCTGGCTGAGAATCTCGACGGCCCGGCAACCGCGCTCGAATTGGACTTCCGTCATGAAGACCAGGTCACCGGCTGCCTGAGCGGGGTGTCGGTGGTGCTGAACACCACCGGTCCCTTCGGCCGGGACACCCTGTCCCTGATGCGGACTGTCGTGGAAGGCGGCATTCCCTACGCCGACATCAACGATGATGTGGAAACCTTGCAAAGCGTCTTCGAGTCCGAGTACCTGGACTCATTGGCCAAGCACCGCGGTGTGGGCGTATTGCCGGGCCTGGGCGCCAGTCCTGGTCAGACCAATGTGCTGGCCCGTCATTTGGCCGGCCGGATGGAAGTTGTGGATGAGGTCCGGTTCTTCTTGGTGAACGATTCCACCTACCGCAGCGAGGCGGTCTGGCGCCACCGGCTGGCGCTTTTCGGGCAGCCGGCCCTGCTCTACGACGGCGGAAGGTGGACCCAGACCCCGGGCATGTCGGAGTACCAAGACGTTGCATTCCCGCCTCCGTGGGGTAACATTCGGTGTTACACCGTGGGACTGGAAACGGTGACCATTCCCCAGTCTTTCGGCGGTCTGAGCCATGCCTCACTGTGGCGGGGGTTTTCCGACCCAGCCACAACTGTGATGCTCAAGGGCCTGATCGATAGCGGTTTCGCCTCCGAGCAGCCTCTGGATGTCGATGGTGTTTCAGTGACTCCAGCCGCATTGACGGCAGTGGTGTTGGCCATAACTAAACCTGGGGACGGGAGCGCGGACCCCATCAGACTGCCCCGGCAGGTGCGGGTAAAAGGGGTGCGAGAAGGACGGCCGGCGGAACTGACCATGACCTATTCATTCCCACCGGGAGACATCGCCCTGGCCACTGCCTCGTGTTTGATGGTTGGAGCGGGACTCCTGGTCGACCGTGCGCTGCCCGGTCCCGGAGTGTTCCCGCCCGAGGCCATGGACCCGGCCCCATTCATGTGGGATATGGAGTCTCGGGGCGTCCATTTCAAGCTGGAGGACTCGTCCAGCACTCGTACCTAGATATAACTTAAAAAGATCTAAGGACTTCGGAGGAATGTATGGAGCGCACTTTGGTGCTGGTGAAACCCGACGGGGTGCAGCGCGGCCTGATCGGAGAGGTCATCAGCCGTTTGGAACGGCGGGGTCTGAAATTGGTTGGCATGAAAATGATGCAGGTGGACGACGCCTTGGCCAGGCAACATTACGGAGAGCATGTAGACCGGCCCTTCTTCGCCGGTTTGGTGGAGTTCATCACATCCAGCCCGGTGGTGGCCATGGCCTGGGAGGCGGAGAACGCGGTGGAAGCGGTCAGGAACACCATGGGTCAGACCAACCCGACGGCATCACCGCCGGGGACCATCCGTGGAGACTTGGCGCTGGACATCGGCCGGAACCTGGTGCATGGGTCGGATAGCCCGGAATCGGCACAGCGGGAACTGTCCCTGTTCTTCAGCGCCGGGGAACTGCTTGATTACACGCGCGCCAACGATTCCTGGATCAAGGAGTAGACGATTCCGGGATAGATAGATCGAGGCAGGCAGGGCGGTTTCGGAAACCCGCCCAGTTTCGCCTCAGGCAATCTTCTTGGGCGAATGATGCGCCGGTGCGCGTCAACAACATCGAGTCGGTCGATGCAGATACGTGCTAGAGGATCCTGACCACTTGGGGGGCGCGGGCCCAGAGTCTTTCCAGGCCGAAGAACTCCCGCTCGTCTGGGGAGAAGATGTGAACGATCACGTCGCTGCAGTCCATGAGCACCCAGCCCGACGCCGCGGTCCCTTCCCGGCGGTGGATGGACAACTTGGACTCTTTCAGCGTCGCGGCGATGTCCTCTTCCAGGGCTTGGATCAGGCGCGAAGAGTCTGCGGACATAACGACGAAGTAGTCGGTGAAAGAGGCCAGACCCCGCAGGTCCAGCATGACGATGTCGGCGGCAAGTTTATCCGAGGCAACCTCAACGATCAACTGCGCAACTTCCGACGGTTCCAGTTGCTGGGCCTCCAGGTTTTTGATCGAATCACGGGAGATTCAAGGCATTTATTCGAGTATAGGCCAGGCGTGGAACGAGGTCAAATTAATCCCATGACCGAGGGCACCGGCCAGTCGGCTCCGGCGAGGTTGGTTTATTCGCCTGAGACCCTCAGCTGTGGGTCTGGAACCAGGATTGTGTTAATCGCCGAGGGCCGTTAGCCTGGAATCAAGAAATCATTGTTGGCCGGTGTGCCGGGTGACGATCCGTACGACGAGCGCGAACGTATGATTCCAAAACCCTCTGAATAGAGAATGAGAGAAATAGATGGGCATCACCCGAGTGATTAAAGGAACGGCCTTGGCCGCTGGAATCATGCTGCTGGGCGTGGCCGCCGCCTGTGGTGGTGGCGACGGCGGTAGTAGTGGTCCCGACAGTTTGGTCCCCCAACGGGCCAGCGTGGTGGGGAGCTTTGCCGTTGACCAAGCATTAGACGCCTTTGAGCTGGACCTGGACCAGTTTTCAGAGATGTTTTCATCGGGTTCGCCCGGCGAAAAAGAAGGGCCAGAAGGGTTTAATACATTATTCAACATCGACCAATTCAGGTCAGGGGGTCTGTTTGGTGACATCAGCCGGGCCGACATCTTCGGCGAGATCACAGATGGCGATGATGCGGAGTATTTTGCCGTAT
>JACZYV010000069.1:0-14008 GCA_022570905.1 Chloroflexota bacterium | reverse complement strand
GGAGGCGGCAGCATCGCCGTGGTGGACCGGAGCGGTTCATTGCGCGTCGGCCCCCAGAGTTCAGGGGCCATCCCCGGTCCGGCCTGTTACCGGCTGGGCGGACAGGACGCCACCGTCACCGACGCCAACGTGCTGTTGGGGTTCTTGAATCAGACCCATCTGCTGGGCGGGGCCTTTGAGATCGATGCAGAACTGGCCCGCAAGGCCATATCCGACAACGTGGCCCGGCCCCTGGAGATGTCCGACGTGGAGGCCGCTTACGGCGTCCACACCCTGGTCAACTCCAACATGGCCCGCGCACTACGGGCCGTCTCCAGCGAACGGGGCCGAGACCCCAGACGGTTCGACCTCATCACCTTCGGCGGCAGCGGCCCGGTGCACGCAGTGGGACTGGCCGCGATGCTGGACATATCCCGGGTGGTGGTGCCGCCGTTCCCCGGCGTGTTCAGCTCCTTCGGGTTATTGGTGGCCGACGTTGAACACCATTTCGTCCAGACCTACTTCAAGACCTTCGCCGAACTTGACATAACAGAGCTGGCCCAACTGCTGAACAAACTGTGGGAGCAGGGGCGGAGCCAATTGCGGGCGGAAGGCTTCGATGACAGCCGCCAGGAGATAATCACCCAATTCGACATGAAGTATGAGGGTCAGGTGTCGGACCTGACCGTCCCATTCCCCGGCGGCGAGGTCAACCGGCAGACGGTCAACGCCGTGATCGCGGCCTTTGACCAAGAGCACGAACGCAGCTTTGGCTACAACAGCCCGGACACCGGATACCAACTGGTGAACGTGCGGGTCATCGCCCGCGGCCTGCCGGAGAAGCCACGGATGCCCGAGCGCCTAGTCCTTCCGGAGCCGTCCAAGGGCTCCGGTGGTGGCTCCAGTGGTGGCTCCGGCCCAACACAGCGTGATGTATATTTCGGCCCCAACCGGGGCTGGGCCAGCGTCCCAGTGATCGACCGGCTTTCCCTTCCCACAGACGCCACTGAAGGTCCTCTGATCGTGGAGGAATACGACTCCACCACCGTGGTGCCCCCCGGATGGAACGCCGCCACCGACCAATGGAGCAACATAATCCTGCAAAAGGCGGAATAGGCGCCGAACAATCGACGTCGTAGGCGCGGGTGTCCAACCCGCCGTGGTAATCTTCAGAACCCAGGGCCATGAAACCATCTCAGCGTAAAGGTTGAAGGAGCCTCAGATGCAACAGGTCACCGACCCGGTCACCCGAGAAGTGGTCAAGAACGCCCTGATGAGCATCGCCGACACCATGGCGCTGACGGTGGTGCGCACGGCCCGCTCGGCGGTGATCAAGCACGGCATGGACTTCTCCACATCCCTGTTCAACGCCGAGGGGTTGCAGGTGGCCCAGGGTCTGACGCTTCCTCCTCATCTGGGTTCCATGGCCCCGGCGCTGGAGGGCGTGATGAACGCCTTCGGCGACGACGTGCTGCCCGGCGATATCTTCGCCAATAACGACCCTTACGAGGGGGCCAGCCACCTTCCCGACATCTTCCTCTTCAAGCCCATCTTCAAGAACGATGTATTGATCGGCTGGAGCTGCTGCATCGGCCACCAGACCGACATCGGCGGCCGCGTCGCCGGGGGCAACGCCTGCGACAACACCGAGATCTACCAGGAAGGACTGATCATCCCGCCGATCAAGCTCTACGAGAAGGGTGAGCTGAACAAGGCGGTCTGGCGCATCCTGGAGAAGAACGTCCGCGTGCCCGATAAGGTCCTGGGCGACGTTCAGGCCCTGTTGGCGGCGGTCCGGTTCGGTGAACGAGACTTCCTGCGGCTGGTGGACGATTACGGCCTGGAAGAGATCAAAAGCTATATGACCGACATCCTGGACACCACCGAGCGCCTCACCAGGGCCGAGATAGAGCTGCTGCCCCAGGGAGAATGGGAGTTCACCGACTACATCGACAACGACGGCATCGACCCCCAGCCCATCGCGATCCACGCCAAGGTCAAGATCCAGGGCGGCGAGATCTTCGTGGACTTCGAAGGCACATCGCCCCAGGCCAAGGGTTCCATCAATCCCAACTTCGCCTATACCAAGTCCAACGTCTACGCCGTGATGAAGTGCCTCATCGACCCCGCCATTCAGTCCAACAGCGGATTCTTCCGGCCCTTCAACATCACCGCCCCGGAAGGGTGCTTCGTCAACCCGCAGCACCCGGCGCCGGTGGCGGCCCGGGGGTTGGCCGGGTTCAGGATCTGCCATACCATCTTCGGGGCCATGGCCCAGGCCATGCCGGGCAAGGTGCCGGCGGCTTGGGGCGGCGGAGAGATCGGCGTTAGCTGGGGCGGCTACTATCCCAACCGCAAGGCTTGGGTGTACCTGGAATTCGCCAACGACGGGCCTCGCGGCGGGGGGCCCAACATGGACGGCGCCGACGGCCTGGCCGCGCCCATCCTGAACATGGCCAACACCCCCATCGAGAGCATTGAATCGGAGCAGCCCCTGTTGGTGGAGCGCTACGGTTTCGTGCCCGACACCGGTGGCGCGGGGAAATACCGGGGCGGGCTGGGCATCGTGCGGGAATTCCGGCTCCTGGCCGAAGACGCCACCTTCCAGTTGCGCTCGGACCGCACCGACTTCACGCCCTGGGGTGTACAGGGCGGCAAGCCGGGCACCCCCACCGAGAACTACCTGAACCCCGGCACCGACCGCGAGGAGAAACTGCCCGGCAAGACCCTCAGGCAGTTGAAGAAGGGCGACCTGTACCGGGTGGTGCAGGCCGGCGCCGGGGGCTACGGAGACCCACTTGAGCGGGACATGTACGCCGTGGCCGATGACGTCGAACAAGAGAAGCTGTCCGTGGATTACGTCCGCCGGGAATACGGCGTGGTGATGGACCCAAAGACCTTGGCTTTGGACGTGTCGGCCACCGAGAAGCTCAGGGCGGAGATGGGCGCGGCCAATACTTAGAATATTCGCGGTCTGTCCTCGTTCGTAGGGGCACGGCATGCCCGCCGCCCCCGTCTTTCCGGCAAAGACCGGAGTCAATGTTGGCTGGGTTGGTCAACTGTCATCCATGGGGGCGTTGTACCCAGACCTCAAAACCTGGGCGCCGTGAGTTCCGGCCCATCCCCGGAAGAGCGGAACGACGGGAGGTTCGTTGGCGCGGGTTTTCAACCCGCCCGTCCATCGGTAGAACACGCTTCCTCCAATCATTGCCGCTTAGGTAATACGCCTTGCTGGGAGGCCGTTCGATTCGCCGCCGGATTCGATGAAGGCATCGGCTGTGAAATGGTGCGGGTTAAAAACCCGCGCCTACGGCTGTCAATAAATTGGACTTCGGGCTCGCCGCTCTGGGTTCCAGCTTCCGCTGAAATGACTGCGGGGGGATCTGCGTCAACGTGGCGAAGGCTGGATTCTAAAAAGCTCTAGCGTACTAGCGCTCCGTTCGTGGTGAGCTCCGGCCGCGATTGAGCGCCGATTCTATCGAGCGGCCTCGGCTTAGCCGGGAAGTCTCCCCGATGCATCGGGGGGCCCGTTGGCCCACCTGCCGGGCGTAAGCCTGCTCCAGCAAAGAGGTCCTTCGACAGACCCCCAACGGACCGGGGAGACTCTCGGAGGATGAACGGCTCTGTGCGAGCGTTTTCTCCCCTTAGTAATTCCAGCGGAGGCCCTCGCCAAGATCGGCCGGGCCGTTTTCGCGTCATGCCTTCCGGTCCTTGGCTATCAAGTTCGGTGCGCCGCCCAACTGAATCGTGTCATAATACCGGCAACTTTCTAGGCAGATACCGCATGAACGACCAGAGAAAAACCAAGAAGCAGCTACTTGAGGACTTGCAGCGGGAGCGGGAACGTTCTGAGCAGGCGGAAGAACGCTCGTTGGTGCTCCAGGAAGTCTCCAAACGGGTGGCTGCCGCCCACGACACGGACGATGTGCTGTACTTGATTGTGAACGAGGCGGTCCGGCTGCTCGGAACTTCAATTGCAACGATTCATTTATTGGAAGGAAACACCTTGGTGGTTCGTGTCTCAACGGAATTCGCCATAATTACTCCGGAATTTGCTCCGGTCGTAGAAGTGGGCGAAGGCAAGTACCTGGCAGGTCACGTAATGGCCACCCAAAAACCCTTGTCCGGGGAAGAAGCCGCAAAGCTCCTTCACCCGCAAGTACTTCGAGCTTTCGAAGAACAAAGCCGTGACCCGGCAGCTATTGCTACGGTGCCGTTGTTAGCCAATGACCAATCCATCGGCACACTATTTGTAGCGGACCTTACTCAAGGCCGCCGTTTCACTGAGGATGAAGTCTCGCTGCTATCCGCCTTCGCCGACCAGGCTGCGCTAGCCCTGGAAAAGGCCCGGCTCTTGAACGAGGCTGAACGGGAAAAGGAACGAGCTGAGACGGAAAGGGAACGTGCAGACTCCCTTTACCACGTCTCTAACCTACTTGCGGGTGCCCATGACACCGACGAAGTGTTGGAATTGATCGTGAACGAGGCCGCCCGGCTAGTCGGAGCTTCCGCTGGGTATATGCGGTTGTTGGAAGGAGGCGTATTAGTGCCCAGTGCCGCCACTGAGTCGGCCGCTGGTTATCTCGCCAAGACTGCCAAGCTTCAACCGGCCGTTCCGGTTGGCGAAGGAGGTGGAGCGGTTGGTCATGTGATGCACACCAAGAAACCCTTGGTCACGGAGGACGGCACAGAGTGCGAGTTAACATCTTCACAAGGGCGTTTGTTGGCTAAAGAACATGGATTTTACGGTAGGGCATTAGTCCCCCTGTTAGCCAATGACCGTTCAATCGGTGTGCTCACCGTGTTTGACAACAATATCCGCCGTTTCACCGAAGATGAAGTCTCCCTGCTGACCGCCTTCGCCGACCAGGCTGCGCTAGCCCTGGAGAAGGCCCGTCTTCTGAACGAGGCGGAGACAGAGAAGGAACGTGCGGAGACTGAGAGAGAACGCTCTGACGCTCTCTATCGGGTCTCGAACCTCCTGGCAGGTGCACACGACACAGATGAAGTGCTGGAACTTATCGTTAACGAGGCCACTCGCCTGGTGGGAGCATATGGAGCAATGATTCGGTTGTTGGAGGGAGACGTCCTGGTGATGCGTGCCGCAACTGAATCCATGGCCGGTTTTGCTGCGGATGTTGCTGAAATTATGCCGCGCATTCCCGCGGGGCAAGGGAATCCGATGGGTCGTATAGTGGACAGCAAGCGACCAACAATCACAGAGGACATCTCGAAAGCGGAGGGGACGTCTTCGGATGTACGGCTCCTGATCCAAAAGTATGAGTTTCGCGGGGCGGTTGGAGTTCCCCTGCTGGCGAACGACCGGTCCATAGGCGTGCTAAATGTGTGGGACAAGCGCGTCCGCCGCTTTACAGACGACGAAGTTTCCCTTCTGTCCGCATTTGCAGACCAGGCGTCGTTGGCACTGGATAAAGCACGCCTCCTGAACGAAGCTGAGGCTCGAGAGCGGCAGGCCACCCAACTCTATGAGGTAACCACCCAACTGGCCTCGAACCACGACCTGAACAGCGTACTGGACTTGATTGCAGTAAATGCCGTCGAACTGCTGGGCTGCCAAGGCTCGGCGATCTTTGAGTACGATTCGGACCGGGGCGGTCTGGTGGCCGTCAAGACCTACAACTTCCTATCCGAGATGGTTGATTCCCTCTTCTTTGAACCTGGATTCGGCACACCGGGAATGGCTTTCGAACAGCGCAAACCCGTGTGGTCAAGGGACCGGTTTTCCGATCCGGCGATTGCTTCCTCCGGCAGGGACAGCGAAGCCTCCGCCCAAGAGGCGGGCGTCAGCGGCGCCGCGTCCGTCCCCATAATTATTCGGGGGCAGGCCTACGGCGTTCTAAACATATTATTCTTCGAACCTCACGATTTCACCGACGGGGAGATTCAACTCCTCCAAACGTTGGCCGACAGCGCCGCCGTGGCCATCGGCAACGCCAGTTTCATCGAAGAAACGCAACAGGCAAGAGTCGAGGCGGAAGAAGCCAACCGGACCAAGAGCCAGTTCCTGGCCAACATGAGTCACGAGCTTCGCACCCCTCTGAACGCCATCATCGGCTACAGCGAGATGCTCCAAGAAGAAGCCGAAGAATTAGAGAACAAAGAATTCGAGGAAGACCTGGAGCGTATCAACGGAGCTGGCAAACATCTTCTCGGCCTGATAAACGACGTCTTGGATATCTCAAAGATTGAGGCCGGGGCCATGGACATCTACCTGGAGACCTTCCCGGTTGAACCGATGGTCAAAGACGTGGCGACCACCATGCAGACACTAATCGAGAAGAACTCCAACACCCTAGAGTTAGATTGCCCGGACTCCATCGGTTCCATCCACGCCGACACGACCAAGATCAGGCAATGCCTGTTCAACCTGCTGAGTAACGCCTCCAAGTTCACCGATCAGGGGACCATCTCACTGACAATCAGCCGATACACCGAAGACGGTAAAGAGTGGATCAGTTTCGCCGTGGCTGACACTGGTATCGGCATGACTGAAGAACAGATGGGACGGCTATTTGAGGCGTTCGCCCAGGCCGAAGCTTCGACCAGGCGAAATTATGGCGGCACCGGATTGGGCTTGGCCATCACCCGCCATTTCTGCGAGATGATGGGCGGAGCAATTCTGGTGGAAAGCGAGTCCGGCAAGGGGTCTACGTTCATCATGAAGCTGCCGGCGGTCGTGGATGAATCACTGGGAGCGCCAGTTGCTTAGCCGTGAGCCTCGTGCAGTTAGCAGCCACCCAGGAAAACATATGCTGTTAAAAAAAGCCCCCGGCTAATGGCCGGGGGCTTCTTAATCCAACTATTAACCGGGTCTGAATCTACCGGTCCATAACCTTCATGGTCCCGGTCTCGGGGTTGTACTGGAAGCGGGTCACCCGGTCCAGCTTCTGGGACTCGAGGCGGACCACTATCGAACGGCCCTCTTCAATGTTCAGGGTGTCGTGGATCTCGCCGGGCAAGAAGTAGGCCACGTCGCCGTCACGTTGGATGAACTGCCCGGTTTCCTTGATCTGGGCATGGTCCACGCCCTCGCCGGGGAAGGCCCAGCGCCACTTGCGCTGGCGGATGGAACCCTTGTATATCCCGTAGACGACCCAGGTCACGCCGTGGTCGTGGGGCAGGTTGTCCTGGCCGGGTTTCTGCACCGAGGCCATCAGCCACCAACCGTTGCCCGGATGACCGGTCTCTTCGTCCAGATGGAGCGAAAAGCGGCCGTATCCGCCTTCTTCCGGAATCTCGATCTTTTCTTCGAGCCAGCCCGGAACCGCCAGCAAATCTTCCAGGAATGCGGAAACCGTCTTGGCCTGGACATGGGGGTCCGTTTCATTCCTGAAAACATTCCTCACGTCCTCGACGAAAGCTTCCATGGTGTAGTTAGCAATCTGTGTCTGGGCCATCTAGATCCTCCCACGGCAGTCGATGATATTTAGTATCCATTGTGAGTGGGCCGGCGGGCCGGTGTCAACGTCCTGACTTGCGATGTTAAAGCGGCGGGAAAATCGCGGGCCCGCCCGCTGGCCGCACAACTGGACACCTCCTGGCAGCAGGGTTTCGGGCCGGGGCGCAGATGCAGACCGACACTGGCGTTATTGGCGTGCCGGAGCTATCATATGCGCAACATTTACCCCAGCGCCCGATCCCCGAATTTACCAGCAGAATTTAGGAGGATGCATCATGGCGGACAGCTTCACTATCTTGGTCGGCACTGTCGGTCAAGGGATGAACGTAAGCGGCGACAGCGGCGAGACCTGGACGAAGATCAGGCAGCCCATTCCCTCAGAGTGCAATATCAGGGCCCTGCGCACCTACCCGGACAATCCCCACCGGATCCTGGCCGGGACCGATGGCCTGGGCCTGTTCCGCAGCGAAGACAATGGCGTCAGTTGGGAGACCGTTGACTCGCCCATCGGCGACCAGCAGATCTGGTCGGTGGCCGTGGACCCCAAGAATACCGACATCATCTTCGCCGGTACCCGGCCCGAGGGCTTCCGCTCCCGGGACGGTGGCAAAACCTGGGACAAACTGTCCATGGGCGTGACCAAGGAATGTCCCATCGGCACCCCCCGCACCACCAACATGATCGTAGATCCCAGGGACAGCGATACCATCTGGGCCGGCATCGAGGTTGACGGCGTCTACAAGAGCATCGACGGCGGCGACAACTGGTTGCACCTGCCCGAGTTGGGACCGGACCCGTTCCACGGCGACATTCACGGGATGGCCGTCAGCCCCGGCGCCAACACGTCCATCTATTGCACCAGCCCCTTCGGCTTCGCCACCAGCACCGACGAGGGCGAGAGCTGGGATTACCACTACTTCCCCAAGTTCAATCCAGACGATGTGCGCTCTTACTGCCGGGGCATGATCGTCAAGCCCGACAATCCCGATGTCATGTTCGTCGGCAACGGCGATTTCATCCCCGGCGTCGTCGGCTGCGTGCAGAAGACCATTGACGGAGGCAAGACCTGGGCCCCGGTGGAGCTGCCGGTCGAGCCCAACTCTGTGGTCTATTGGCTGGGCAACAACCCTGAGATTCCCGACGTCGTGGTTGCAGCCACCTTGTTCGGCTACATCTATGTGAGCACGGACGGCGGCGACAACTGGACCAAGTTGCGGAAGGAGTTCGGGGAGGTCCGGTCCATAGCGGTGACTCCCAACTAACACATCCTTGAGATGTCCGCAAAACAGGCTAAAACCGGGGTCCCGAACGAATCGGGACCCCGGTTTTTCTATCCGCCGGACCCGGTAGTCAGGCTTGAGAGGGTCTTTTGGTGTATGATTGGCAAGAGCCGCCGCCTAGACCGCCTAGGAGACGTGTTTTTATTCTAGAAACGATATTCCTGTCCACCCGGCATAGGGAGCAATCAATCATGGTCCGGTCCAGACCCAAGCCCAAGCGGGAAAAGAAAATTGAAACGACCGAAGAATTCGTGCAGCGCATCAACTCGGCAGCGCGAAAGCGAAACGGGTTGAAGCAGAACCTTAAACGCGCCCGGCGGTAGCCTAGTAGGCGCTTGAAAATTCTTCGCGCCTAAGCTCCTCTCCACTTCCTAACCGGCCCCCGCTTATTCCACCCCATCTGCCCCTGGCTGAGCCTATTTCCAGACGATATCTCCCTTTGCCTCCGATCAGTGGCCGGCTTCAGGCTGGGGTCGGCGGTTACCGCCTGGCCGCTGCTGCATCACATCGGCGAAAGATTCTGCAAAACTGGTGGAGGACGTGGCCATGGCGTTGAAGGCGGCGCCGCTCGTCACCAGAAGATGGGTGGTATCGATGGCTCGCACCGATGCGGTATGCCTGATGCCCCGCAGCAGAGACACCTCTCCGACATACTCACCGGCGCCCAAGATCGCTATTGGCATTTCTTCACCGCAGGGCCGACTGGCTGTTCTTACGGGTGGCGGCGGGGGATAATTCCGGGAGTCGTACCGGGCCGTAAACCGGGACCAACAGCGGGAAGAACTCGTTTGAATGAGGACTTTGGTTCCCCGCCAGCCGCCACATATACTTTCCGCTTGCTGGGCACGCGAGCTTCACCCCCCCCCCCGTTTTCAGGGGATTCGACCGGGCACGGAGATGGAGGTCAAGCGCTCGTAAGGATAGGAAATGCGCACGGGTTGACATGCTCGCCGAGGCGCACCAAAATTGGCTCAAACCGGCTGCAGGGGGGTGTCGAATTGTGGGAAAACCCATGAAGCGGCGACATATTTATGGTCCCCTGATTCTGATGGCGATGATTGGGGCTGCCTGCGCCCAGCCCACTCCCACTCCTACGGCTGAGCCTACCAACACTCCAACCCCGGCGCCTGCCCCAACCCCCACGATTACACCTGTTTCAACGCCGACGCCGGATTCGACGCCAACACCAGTTCTTACACCGACGGCCATCCCAACGCCGGCGCCTACCCCCACGCTCACACCGAAATCCGTTCCTGAGGCCCCGATCGAAGCGGCGCCACCCCTGGAGCCGGAGCCCGTTCCAGCGCCGGTAGCGGTGCCAGCCCCGGAGCCGGAGCCCGTTCCGAAGCTAGTCGCGGAGCCATCCGCAGAGCCGGAGCCCGATTCGGAGCCAGGCGCGGAGCCATCCCCAGAGCCGGAGCCTGTTCCGGAGCCATCCGCAGAGCCGGGGGCCGCCTCAGAGCCGGAGCCAGCCACGGAGCCGGTGTCAGCCCCAGAGCCGGTGTCAGCCCCAGAGCCGGAACCCGACGCGGGGTCGGGGTCCGCCGCAGGACCGTAGAAGTTCGGACTGCCACCGCTATAGGAGATATCGCTTGACCACCGATGGGCCTCTATTAATGGAGCATCCCCGTCGCAAGAAGACGAGGGGACACGCATGCTTCGGGTGCACAGGGACCGGGCGCCGAAGCGGGTTCCTGGAGATGAAGCGCTGCATCTGTGAGGCGCGGAGCCCTCCTTGCGATGGCTAATAAGTGTTACACGAGGATCCAAATAGAATGAGCCTGAGGGCTTCTCGATAAGGAAAGGAGGAAGACGATGATAAACCGTGGAATCGTTGTGATAATTGGCCTCGTGGCCGCTACAGCCGGGCTGGTGTTGGTGGCTCTGATGGTCAATCCAGCCCAAGCAGGCGACCCCGCCCCGGGTCTCGACATTACCATTAAGCAAATTCCAGGCGGTCAGGCGGTACTAGACATAGTCAACGAACTCGGCCGGGCACGCGCGTACACCCAGGCGCTGCATATCACGACGCAGCAGCAATTAGAGATAGCGGAGAAACTGACCGAACATGCCCATGAACTGGCCATGAAGGGAGACTTGGAGCGGGCCGCTTCCCTTGCCATAATCGCCGCGGAACTCGAGCAGAGAATCGGCTTAAAGTTCAAGGCCGCCGCGGGTATTACCGAATTGTATACCCGGGCCATAACCCAAAACAGTACAGTATCAGGGGATTTCGGAGCGCGGTCTGCAGTCGACTATAACTCCAGCAGGAGCAACACCACCGCAATATCCGAACCGGGAGAAACGCCAACAAATTAAAATCTCTGCCGCCCGAATCCTCTGGGTTTGGGGCCCACGAGAACCGGAAAAAACACCGGCCCCGATACCCGCTTTGAGACCCATCCCCCACAGCGCTGAGTTGGTATGCGGTTGCCACCAATATTCTCAGTGACTATAATTTCCGGTGTCAACGGCAATGACCTGGAGTGATAGGAGAAGTAAATGGTTGACCAGCTAAAACGCCCCACGGAGCACCCCGAGATCTATTGGTTTTCCGAACAGGCTTACGGACACGTCAGCGATGAGGACTTGAAAAAGTACGACTCGGGCCGCCTTGGCTTTCCCAACACCTATTTCGACCCGGAGAAGGCGGCGGTACTCTACAACCAGTACCACGAGCAGTACCAACTGGCGGACGAGGTGGGCTTCGACGGCATCATGACCAACGAGCATCACGCTTCATACTGGTGCATGAAGCCGTCGGTCAACCTGGACGCCGCCGTCATCGCCAAGCTGACCAAGAAGGTCAAGATCGCCATCTTAGGCAACGTCATCTCGGTGGGGGACCCCATCCGCATGGCCGAGGAGATCGCCATGCTGGACTGTTACTCCGGTGGCCGGATCATCTCCGGCTTCGTGCGGGGCACCGCCGTCGAGACCCTGCTCTCCGGCAACGACCCCACCGAGAACTTCGCCCGGTTCCAGGAGGCCCATGACCTGATCATCAGGTGCTGGACCGAACCGGGCCCCTTCCGGCACGAGGGCAAGTATTTCAAATACCGGGTGGTCAATCCGTGGGTGAAGCCCATGCAGAACCCCCGCCCAGACATCTGGTTCCCCGGCACCGGCAGCCCCGAGAGCGTGGTCTGGGCCGCCACCCACGGCCATCCCTACATGAACCTGGGCGCCCTGGTGGAAACGACCGAGTGGCTGAAACAGATCTACATCGACACCGCCAAAGAGGTTGGCTACAAGGCCGGCCCGGAACACTTTGGGTACCTGCTTCGGTGCGTGGTGGCGGATACCGATGAAAAAGCCGTCGAGATCGGACGCGAGTTCATGTGGACCGCGGCCCACCGCCAAAAAGGCCCCAGAGAGCACAACGACCCGCCCGGCTACCAGTCCCGCCGCGCGGTGGAGGTCAAACGGTCGCGGCCCGCCCTTGGGACCGGTTCCTCCGAATTCGGCAATCCGACGTCCTACGAAGAACTTCAGGCGGTCAACAACATCATCGTGGGCAGCCCAGAGACCGTCACCAGGAAATTCTCGGAGATCATTGAGCGCCTGAGCCCTGGGTACCTCCACATCTACGGCAATGAGGGCGCCATGAAACACGAGGACACCATGCGCTCCATCGAACTGCTGGGCAAAGAGGTCATCCCCGCCCTGCACGAGATCAAACTCAAGCCCTACGACGACTAAAGCGGGCGGTGCGGCCGAGTCAATGAAAGAGGCCCCTTCCGATTGTGGAAGGGGCCTCTTTGTTGGATTCGTCTGATGCGCGTAGGGGCACGGCAGTGCCGTGCCCCTACGTTTCTTGGCAGGTCAGCTCAGGGCGGCGATCGTCTCATCGGTGTTGCGGACCCGGACCAATAGCGGCAGGACGTGGTTGACGGTCATCTCGTGGACGTCTAGCTCCCCGGCGGTGCAGCAATCGCTGACCACCACGCACTGCGTGTCCCGGTTCTTGGCGTCACGGGCCGTGCCTTCGACGCTGCGCTGGGTGGAGATTCCACCCACCAGTATGGTCTCGGTGCCGAGGTGACGCAGAATCTGGTCCAGGTTGGTGCCGTAATAGGCGCTGAACCTGGGCTTCACCAGCAGGAAGTCTTCCGGTTGCATGGCCAATTCGTCAATGACATCAACGGCCGCGCTGCCTGGCAGCATGGGGTTGCCGGGGCCGCCTCCGATGTCTGAGACGGTCTTAGGCGCGTCGGCGTTGTCCGCCCTGCGGTGGGTGGTGATGTAGATCAGCGGAGTGCCGACCTTTCGGCAGTGGGCAATCATCTTCTGGAAGCTGGCCACGATGTCCTTGCGGTTATCGGGCAGCGTGTAGTCGGGGCCGGGGCCGCCTTTGGCGATGGCGTTCACCATGTCGATGATGATGAAAGCGGTCTTCTTGGGGTCCAGTTTGATGGCGTCAGGCATGGTTTCTCTCCACTCCGGGCCGGGTTAGACCCCTGATTCCGATGGATCTAAGCCGGGTTAATTCAAGTAGGTATCCGGGCTGGCCAGGAATTTGATCCGGCAGTCCAGCCCGCAGAAATACAGCCACTGGCCGTCGTGGAATATACGGGTACCCTGCTCCGGGTCCACCTCAGAGGCGCCGTGGACGGTCTGCGAGGTCTCGGCCCGTGCCTGCTCCTCATCTATCTCCTTGCCGCATACGACATCCTTGGCCATTGGTCACTCTCCGTAGTTTCAGCCGCCGTTCAAACCGGCGGCCCTCATTGTTTGAATCGAGGTTTGAATCGAGGTTTGAAATAGGATACCGGTCCCCGCAGACCCCTTTCCCGTCAGACCGCAGTGGGCAGGGGCATCCCCAGCCGGACCTTGCCGGGAACGTCCAGCAGGGCCGCCGCGATCCTGGCCCGGTGGTCGTAGGTCGTCCCCAGACGCATGGTCCAAGAGGTGACCCGGCGGAACCACAGGTGCAGGTCGAACTCCATCATGAAGCCGATACCGCCGTGGATCACCTGGGAAGAACGCACCACCACCTCGCACTTCTCATTGCAGAAGGCCTTGGCCTGGGACACCTCAACCGAGGCGGGAAGGCCCTGGTCCATCTTCCACAGGGCTTCGTAGGTCAGCATCTGGCCGCCGTCAACGTGGATAATCATGTCGGCCAGCATGTGCTGCACCGACTGGAAGGCCCCGATTGGCCGCCCGAAGGCCACCCGGTTCTTGGCGTATTCGATGGCCATCTCGGCGTCTTTCCGGGCCGCGCCGAGCATCTGGCAGCACAGCAACGCGGTGGCGCGGTCCAGCATCCGCTCGACGATGGGCCATCCCTGGTCCACCTCGCCCAACAGGGCCGCCCGCTCGACGC
>JACZYV010000004.1:0-48424 GCA_022570905.1 Chloroflexota bacterium | reverse complement strand
CCTGCGTCAATTGCATCCGCACCTTCCCCTTCCTCAAGCTATGGCAATCCAGGTATGCCGACGACGGCCTGATCATCGTGGGCGTGCACTCCCCCGAGTTTGCTTTTGAAAAAGACCCCGGCAACGTGATGAATGCCGTCGCGGACAACGGCATCACCTGGCCGGTGGCCCTGGATAACAGCCACGTCACTTGGGACAACTACTCCAACCGCGTCTGGCCCGCCAAGTACCTCATCGACCAGGCGGGCGTGCTGCGCTACCGGCACTTTGGGGAGGGGCAGTACGCGGAAACCGAGGAGAAAATCCGCGAGTTGCTCACGGAGGCGGGGGCTGATCTGGACGGAGACAACTTCCCGCCGCTCTCGGACCAGCCCCTGGACCCGGAGTTCCTGCGGTCCCGTAACGCCGAGATAACCAGGGAGTTGTACACCGGATACGGCCGGGATTTCTCCGACACGCAATCCGGCGGGCCAGGCTTCGTCCGCCAGCCCGAGTACTACCAAGACCAGGAAGCGGTGATCTATTTTGAGGAGCCAAAGGAAATGTTGGCCAACTCGATATACTTCAGCGGATTGTGGTTCTTGGGCGAAGACCTTGTGAGACACGGCCAAGCGACGACCGGTTACGAGGACTACATCTCCCTGATTTACTCGGCCCGAACGGTCAACGCGGTGTTAGGTTCCGTCCCAGGGCGGCCCTACAAAGTCCAGGTCACCATCGACGGCCAATTTCTCACTCCGGAAAACAAAGGCGACGATATCGTCATCGATGGAAACGGAGAAAGCTACCTGCAGGTGGTCGAACCCAGGATGTACAACTTGGTGGCCCATCCCAGCTACACGCGGGGTCACAAGCTACGGTTGAGTTCCAATTCCGCCGATTTTGAGCTGTTCGCGTTCACTTTCGGAGTCTACACATCGGGACCGTAACTTCAGCGCTGCAACGCCACGGCCGCTGGGTTTTCTGGCGCATATTAACGTCGGACGTTCCAGGTTATCACCCTTCGTTAAAGTCGGCATTGTGCGGTATGGGCACTGCATTCACGTAGCCGAGCCGCCACCAACTCCATGACTGAGCAAAGTGAAAATCCGTTGTTGGCAGATGCTTGACATCACGGATAGTAATAGTATATATCTGTAGCCTGGTTTTCCCAGTATGACTTATCCGTACTTAGATTTCCGATTCATTAATCTATAAATCTGCTTATTAATCATAAATAACGAGTATTGCGAATTGAATAATAATACGCACTAAAAATCGTAGACAAGCGTTTGAGGTTAAAACCCACGTCTCCCGGACAGCGGTCTGTAAGTTACCTGGTTTTCCAAATTCTGGAGGTTAAGTGATGCTACGTTCCATCCTGCGGAATCCTGCAGTACTCATTTCCATGTTACTGGTGTTTATCATTGCTTGCGGCTCTTCGGCCACGGCCACCACCGCGCCGGCCACCACCGCGCCGGGAAGCGCCACCACCGCAGCGCCCACGGCCGTGCCGGGTGGAGACACCACTTCGGCCCCGACGCCTTTGCCCACGCCCACCAAGGCGCCATTGAGTTCGGTGACTTCGCAAAGCCTGCACATAGTAATTACTCCCCTGCTCCAGGACTCCTACTTTCCCTGGCTGGTGACCTCCGACGGTTTCTTGCCGATGCGGCCAACCGTTGAGAACCCGACCACAATCGACCCTAGGACAGGGGTCTCAACCATACTCCCTCAGCTTTTTACTGACTGGGAGATGAGCGCCGACGCCATGGAATTCACCTTCAAAATACGGGAAGGAGTGCAGTTCCATAACGGCTGGGGCGAGTACACGGTCGACGACTTTATTTACAGCGTGGACCAGTCGGTCCGGGAAGACGGCCTGACGGGCTGCCGCGCTATCTTAACGACTTCCATGGGAACCGACTCGGCCACCGAGTTCATGGAGGCCGGCAGGCTGAACGTCATCGATGACTACAATTTCACCATGAGTCTGGTCAGTCCCCGTGTCAACCTGGTCAGCTGGTATTTCAACGTCTTGTCGGTGCCATGCGCCCCGGGCTTCAGTTCGAAGCAGTTCGCAGCCGAGGGCGAGTCGATGTACGAGACCGGCCCGTCCGGCACCGGCGCCTACCAGTTCGTCAGACGTACCTTGAAGGAGACCGCGGAGATGGAGCGGGTTCCCTACGACCACTGGCGGGTGAACCCGGACTTTCAGACATTGAAGATCACCTCGGTCCCCGAGGACTCCACCCGCCTCGCGATGCTCCTGACCGGTGAAGCGGACATGGTGGATGTGCCCAAGGTTCTGTTCGACCAAGCCACCGACGCTGGAATGGTGGTCTTCGAGAGCCCCTTGGCCGCCGTGGGCCTGACAATCATGTTCCAGGGTATCTACCACGTATCGAAGGTGAACTGGAACCCGGAAGACGAGCCCTGGACGCGTGAGGGCGAGGCGGGCCGCCTAGTGCGGGAGGCCATGAACCGGGCCATCAACCGGGAGCAGATTATCCGCGTGCTCTTCAAGGGCCGGGGCGCTCCCATGTACAACACCACCTTCCATCCCAGCCTGGAGGGGTGGAACCCCAGGTGGGAAACGGATTTCGAGAAAGATTACGGCTACGACCCTGAACTGGCCAAGCAGTTGCTGGACCAAGCTGGCCTGCCCGGGGACGCCAACGGCCAGAACCGGTTCAAGGTGGAAATCCGGCAGAGCAGCCTGCCCGGCCTGCCCGAGGCCATCGAGGCCGCCCAGGTGACGTTCCAGGCATTCCGGGACATCGGTATCGACGCGAAACTGGTGTCCACCGAGTTCTCTCTGGCCTTGGACGCCTTCCGGGACCGCCACGACGCCCACTTCATAATTCCGTTGCGCCAGACCATCCGGCAACTTACCACCAACGTGCAAATCTACTGGTACACCGGCCCCACTGACGCCGAGGCGGGCCGCCCCCTTGGCGGGGTTCTCTACACTGAAAGCGAGGTGGCCGACCGGGTGTACTTGCGGTTGCTGGAAGAAACGGACCAAGACATCCGTAACACGCTCGCCCAAGAGTTAGGCGACTACAATTACGATAATTACATGTCCATACCGATAGTGAACGTCAAAGCGACCATCCTGGCCAACCCCGAGGTGGTGGCGTCCTACGAATTCGGCGGCGTGACCGGCGTGTTCTTCAACCTGGAGCACGCAAAGGCGGTTAAAAGATAAAAAACGGGGCCGTGTAGGAGCGTGACCATTCGGACTGCCCAGGGTTCTAGAACCCTGGGCAGTCCTCTTTTGGGGGGAGCCGAAGTCTGAATTTTACTGGTTCAATCTTGAGTTGTTCGCCTTCACTTTCGGAGTCAGCACAACGTGTCCGAAATTTCGGTGTTCCCCGAATTCCTCACCGCAGATTCGTAGCCAAAGCATATTGCATTCGTATTTGAATCGAGAATTATTTCCGTGCTAAAAAACACTTGACATCGCCGTCCGCAATAGTATATATCTGTGTCCAGTTTCTCACTGCCGTGTCGTATGTGTGCCCATAGCTGAAATGATCAGTGGGAGTTTACCTATATCGGCGGGAGATGACCCGTTAGCGGCGGCTTAGCTGGTAAAGCATGCCTGAAGTCGTCATGGCTGATCATGGAGGGTCATCTCGAGTCTCTTGGGCGGCGAACCGGTAGTTGCCGGTAGTTCCAATCTTTGGAGGTTGAGTAATGCTACTTCCCATCCTGAAGAATCCTTTGGTGCTCGTTACGATGCTCTTGGTGTTCATCGTTGCTTGTGGCTCTTCGGCCACGGCGACTTCCGCACCAGCGGCAACGGCCATTCCTGCATCAACCACGGCGCCCTCACCCACGGCGATGCCCGGGTCAACCACGGCGCCTGTGGTGGCGCCCACGGCGGTGCCACAGCCCACCAAGGCGCCGGTGTCGACCGTGAGTTCGGCGAGTCTGCATATGGCGGTGACGCCGTTCCCCCAAGACACTTTCTTCCCGTGGCTGGCATCCCAAAGCGGTCACCTGCCCTTCCGGCCGATCGTTGAGAATCCATTCACCATGTTCCCTGAGACGGGAGTGTCCGTCATATCCCCTCAGCTCTTCACCGATTGGAGCCTAAGCGCTGACGGAAAGGATTACACTTTCACCCTTCGAAAAGGGGTGCAAATGCACTTCGGAATGGGCGAATACACAATCGACGATTTCATAGGGGCCGTCGACATGTTCATGAAGGCCGATGTGGACCTGACCGGTTGTGGCTCAACATTCAGGGCCTTCATGGGCTCCGACACCATGGCCGAGATGATCGATGCAGGCAACATGACGGTGATTGATGACTACAATTTCACCATGAGCTTGGCCCGTCCCCAGGTGGACCTCGCTACTTGGTGGTTCAACATCTTGGCCGTTCCCTGTGCCGAGAGTTGGAGTTCGAAGCAGTTTGAAGACGAGGGCGAGGCCATGTTCGAGGGCAAGCCTGCTGGCACTGGCGCCTACCAATTCGTGAGTCGGCGGTTGGACGAGAACTCTGAATACGAGCGGGTGCCCTACGACCACTGGCGGGTTAACCCAGACTTCGCGACCCTGAAGATCTCCACCATCCCCGAGGACGCCACCCGCCTTGCTCTGCTGCTTACTGGTGAAGCAGACCTGGTGGATGTGCCCAAGGTGCTCTTCGACCAAGCCACCGACGCTGGGATGGTGGTCTTCGAAAGTCCTCTGCACGCAGTGGGTCTGACCATCCTGTTCATGGGTGTCTACCACGTTTCAAAGGTCAACTGGGATCCCGAGAATGAACCGTGGACCCGCTTAGGCGAAGAGGGCCGCTTGGTGCGCGAGGCGATGAACCGGGCCATCAACCGGGAGGAGATCATCCGCGTGCTCTTCAAGGGCCGGGGCGATCCTATGTTCAACACCACTTTCCATCCGAGCCTGGAAGGATGGAACCCCAGATGGGAATCGGATTTCGAGGAGAATTACGGCTTTGACCCCGAACTGGCCAAGCAGTTGCTGGACGAAGCAGGACTGCCCGGGGATGCCAACGGACAGAACCGCTTCCGGGCAGAGGTCAGGCAGAGCAGCCTACCCGGACTTCCCGAGGCCATTGAGGCGGCCCAGGCCACGATGCAGGCGTTCCGGGACATCGGCATCGACGCCTTCTTGGTGCAGACCGAATTCTCCCAGGCTCTCGATGCCTTCCGGGACCGCCACGACGCCCACTTCATCCTTCCGGTGCGCCAGACCATCCGCCCCTTATCCGCCAACATGCGCATCTACTGGTACACCGGCCCTACCGACCCTGATAGGGGCCGCCCGACACAGGGGGTCCTCTACTCGGAAAGCGAGCTTGCCGAGCGGGTCTATTTGCAGATGCTTGCAGAGACAGACGTGGCCATCAGGGAGGAAATATCCAGAGAACTGGGCGACTTCCTGTACGACCAGTACTACTCAATACCAGTGGTGAACATTAACGCCACCATCGTGGGGAATCCCGATGTGGTTGAGTCTTACGCCTTCGGTGGGGTAACCGGAGTATTCAGCCACTTGGAGTACGCGACCGCCACCCGGTAATAGCAACATCAGACGGCACCTTTTAGCAAGGGGTACCCAGGTTCCGACGCAACCTGGGTACCCCGAACACCTTTAATTAGTAGTAGTTGGCAGCTAGCGTCCGCCCGGAGCTTGGGACCAATCCTTGGGCGGACGCCAGCATCTCTTGGAGATGCACACGATAACCCGGTACCCATTCCACGGCTAGCCAGGAGGCAGAAATGCAGCGCTTCATTTTGATTCGCATCGGCCAAGCCATGATTGCCGTGGTGGTGGTGAGCGTTATTGTGTTTTCCCTATCTCACCTCTCCGGCGATCCGCTGACGGTGCTGCTTCCCATGGGCGACGTGTCGCCGGAGGACATCGAGGCCATCAGGGCCAAGTGGGGCTTGGACAAACCAATCGTTACCCAGTATGTCGTGTTCATGAGCAACGCCGTGAGGGGCGACTTCGGCGACTCCTACGCCTTCGGTGGCGAGACGGCAATGGGGATGGTGATGGACCGTTTCCCGGCCACCCTCCTTTTGGCGAGCTCGGCCTTGATTGTTGCAATCGTCATTGGGATTCCCTTGGGGGTTATAACCGCGGCGAAAAAGGACTCATTTATCGACTATCAAGGGAAGGGCCTAGCCTTCCTGGGGCAGGCGATCCCCAGCTTCTGGCTGGGCATCATGCTGATGTGGCTGTTCTCCGTGCAACTGGGCTGGCTGCCCACGTCGGGCAAGGGAGGCCTCTCGCACCTCCTAATGCCTGCCTTCACACTGGGATTGTTCCAGGTGGCCGCCCTGCTCCGCCTGATTCGCTCCTCGATGCTGGATACCTTGGATACTGAATACGTGAAAGAGGCCCGCATCAAGGGTCTGCCGGAGTGGAAGGTCATCTGGAAGCACGCGCTCCGCAACGCCTTGATCGCACCGCTCACCTACTTCGCCATCATCATCGGTGGACTGTTCACCGGCGCGGTGATCGTGGAAACGGTCTTCTCCTGGCCCGGCGTGGGTCAGTTGGCGGTGGGGTCAGTGCAGTCCCGGGACTTCCCCGTACTGCAGGCGGTGGTGATCATCGGCTCGGCTATCTATATAGCGGCCAACTTCCTCGTAGACATCCTTTACGCCTATGTTGATCCGCGGATACGGTATGCCTAATCGACCGTCCCGGGCCAAAGGGATAGGAGAGAGATAACATGGCTGTGAGTGCGTCCCAGGTAGCGCGGGCACCGGTATCTGCCTCGTCGAGTATCTTGAGGGGATATAGGGTGCTTCGCCGGTTCCCTCTGGTTCCCATTATCGTTCTGCTGGTTGTGCTCATAATACCCGCCATCTTCGCGGACGTAATTGCCCCCCACGATCCCCGCCGCGGCGACCTGTCGGATAGGCTGGTTCCTCCTGCGTGGCAGGGTGAAACGATTCAGCTGAAAACGGTGGTGGAAACGATAAACCGCGACAAC
This sequence comes from Chloroflexota bacterium, assembly GCA_022570905.1. GTDB lineage: Bacteria > Chloroflexota > Dehalococcoidia > Lucifugimonadales > UBA3495 > UBA9611. Next base: position 41,463 of record JACZYV010000004.1, on the reverse strand, counting down.
CGGACAAATGAGATTCTAGTCGCGGACGCCGATCGGAAGATCAAGATCCTAGAGGGTACGATCATTGGAGACGAAGCGCGCCAATCGTCCCAGGTGGGTGACCAGCTATCAATCTTGAGACGGCCCGGCGGATCGAGCAAATACCTTCTAGGCACGGATAAGAGTGGCTCGGATGTCTTCAGCCGGATTATCCATGGTGCCCGTATCGCCCTGTTGGTGTCCTTGTTGGCCATCGTCCTTTCAGGCGTCATCGGCATCACTCTGGGAATGCTGGCTGGATATTTCGGTGGCCTTTTCGATGCCTTGGTCATGCGGATGGTGGACGTTTCCCTGTCCATCTCTATCGTGCTGGTGGCCTTAGTGCTGGCCGCTGTGCGGGGGCCAGCGACCGAAAATGTGCTTGCGGTTGTGGCCTTACTTCTATGGTCCCGGTTCGCCCGGCTGGCCCGCGGCGAGACCTTGGCTCTCAAGAACCTGGACTTCGTGGCCCGGGCCCGGGTGGCCGGGGCGTCCCACACGCGCATAATAATCAAGCACATATTCCCAAATCTGGTCAATACTATGATTGTGTTGGCCACTCTCAATATTGGATTCGTGATCGTCTTGGAGGCGGGCCTCAGCTTCCTGGGAGCCGGGGTACCGCGTCCCAACCCGGCCTGGGGCTTGATGGTGGCCGACGGGCGTGAGTTGATTACCGAATCTTGGTGGGTCGCCTTCTTCCCCGGCGTGGCCATCCTTCTGACGGTGCTGTCATTCAATCTTCTTGGAGACTGGGTCCGGGACAAGCTTGATCCCAAGCAGCGCCAAATCTAGCGCCCTATAGCGCGATTAAAAAGGATTGTCCTCGAAGCCAGCGGCCTACGGACCTGTTCTACACAGGAATTGGCGGAACTGGAGCGGCCTTCCTATTATTGCTTATCGCGCCTGGAGCCGGTACCGGCTGGATGAATATCCCTTGGCCTAGGGGCGTCTAACGACGTGGGAATCGTTCGATCGGTCCCCCGGTAGATGTGCCACGATGAGAGTAGCCGAATATCTATGCTACTCTAGAGTACTCACACCTCTACGGACTCCATCCTCGCCGTCGGCAGCCAGTTGGTTGAGGCTCTGGGCCGGCGCGGCAAAGCGAGTAGGTGAATCGATCCCCATTCCGTGAGCGAATTGATCAACGAAAGCCCCGATACCCAGGGCGCTATTCCCTGCCCCTGGTGTGGAGCCAAAGACCAGGTATCAGGTCGCAACTGCCAAAGCTGTGAACGGCTGATTGCTGGATTGCCTACTTGGGCCAACGCCGAAACCGAAGCTCAAGCTAAAGCAGACCTCGGAAAATTGCTCCGCCTCACTCCTCGCCGCCGGGCGTTATTGGGTAGCCTAATCTTCGTGGTGGCGCTGATTAGTTGGCTCAACTTTCCCTTCGTGTCCAACCCAATCACGATCCTCTTCGGAAAATCCACCACCAGCCTCACTTCGGCGTCTTCACCCGGGCAGTGGACGTCGGCCGGATGGGACCTCCAAGGCACGCGTTACATCGCCGACGTATCTGAGCAACCCCAAGGCGTCTTAAAGTGGTCCCGGGACTTGGGCAACCCGACTCTCAGCGCTCCCACGGTCGTGGGCGAAGACATCTACTTAGGCGGACACTTCAAAGCAATGGCACTGGACGCGGAATCAGGAGAGGTCATCTGGGAGATTGATACCCCCGGCCCGATGGAGCGCTCTTTTGCGGTGGCCGGCGATTACGTTTACATGGGCCTCTCCGATCATCGTTTGCTGGCCTTGGACCGAAACACTGGGGAAGTCCGATGGGAATACACCGCCGAGTTCCCCATCACTTCATCGCCGGTGGTGGCCGATGGATTGGTCTACTTTGGGTCCTCCGATGGAATCGTTTATGCCCTCGACGCGGCCACCGGGAGCAAAATCTGGAAGCAGCAACTAAAGGGGAATCTACGTTCTTCGCCAGCGATCAGCGATGGACGCCTCTTTGCCACGGATACGGACGGAAACCTGAATATCCTCAGCGCCCGAACCGGCCAGAAGCGGTTTCGATTTCGCACTGGCGCTTCGGCGTCCGACGCACCGGTGGTGGCCGGAGGGTTAGCGTATTTCCCTTCGGGCGGCAGGATTTTTGCGGTGGATATCGAAGCGCGTTCTAAGCGAGGGGAATTCCAAGTTAAAAGAGTCTGGACCCAGTTCTACGTTTGGCAAATTCCCGGGGTACCCGCTCCTTCAAGTCAAAGAGGCGAACGATGGCGTTTCGCTCCCGAGAAGCACGCATCGTTGGGTATAGCCGCTTCCCCCGCGGTGGCGCCGGATGCCCTCTACTACGGCGACACCGCCGGGTTCCTTTACGCCCGCGATGTCACGACCAGGGAGGAGCTCTGGCGGTTCCAAGCTGACGGCGGTATCGTGTCGTCTCCGGTTATCTTGGGAGACCGCGTATATTTCGGAGCCAGAGACGGCAACCTCTATGCCCTTGATAGGTCCAGCGGCGAGTTGATTTGGCGGCTTTCCTTCGACGCTCCGATCGAAATATCCCCCGTGTATGCTGAAGGCCGCTTATACATCCGCACGTTGGATGGCCGGCTACACGCCATAGATTGACATGGATTCCGTTGCCTCAACCGCTGTTGGTCCGATACCATTAACGGATGATGTACGCGGGCGTCGTCTATGTTGGGCGATTCGCGCAAGATTGATTTATCAGCGTCTATCGAAATTCTAATTAATCCGCAACAAACAATACTGTAATTGTATTTGTAGTACGGAAAACCAAAGGATTGCCCTTAGACTAGACGCCATTCGGCTGATTGCGCCCCATCAGGAGTCACATACCCGGTGATAAAGCGATAAAATTTGGCTAAATATATTGCATCATGTTTTGCAATATGGTATATTCGGACAACTCACTTCAAGGGGTGGGAAATCTGGGGAATCTTAGGCCGGAATGCGGGTTTCGGCCGTTCGGCGCCAGGAACTGGTACGGGATTCCTCGGATCCACAGGATCTTAGCCAAAAGCTAGAACCAAAGAAATCTGGATTGGGTGAAATAGTGTCGAATAATGACGTTATTCTGGAAGTAAACGACCTTCACACTTACTTCTTTAACCGGCGTGGCGTTACCAAGGCTGTGGATGGCATATCCTTTTCGCTGCGGCAGGGCGAGACCCTGGGAATAGTCGGCGAATCGGGATGTGGAAAAACGATGACGGCGCTGTCTCTGCTTGGACTGATACCCAAGCCGGCGGCACGCATCGTCTCAGGCGAGATCATCCTGGACGGTGAAGATCTGGTCAAAAAATCCGCCCAAGAGATGCGCCATATTCGCGGCCGCAAGATTTCCATGATCCTCCAGGACCCCCAAACCTCTCTGAACCCGGTGTTCTCCATCGGCAACCAGTTGATTGAGGCGCTGGCAATCAGTCAGAGCGGGAGCCGAAAGACCATGGTCAGCCGTGCGGTTGAGGCTCTACGCAACGTGAGAGTCGCCGCGCCCGAGAGCCGTTTGCATGACTATCCCCACCAGATGAGTGGCGGCATGAAACAAAGGGTTCTCGGCGCAATCGCGATAGCCAGCACGCCCAAGCTGATTATCGCCGACGAACCTACCACCGCATTGGATGTCACGATTCAGCTCCAATATTTAAGACTGCTCAAGGAGATTCAAGCGAATACGGGGATGGCCATCATCTTCATCACCCACGACCTGGGGATCGTGGCCCGGATGTGCGACCGGGTGGGCGTGATGTATGCTGGGAGATTCGTCGAGCAGGCAGATGTCATGGCCCTTTTCGACAGTCCTTCTCACCCGTATACCCAGGCGTTGATGCGTTCCGTGCCAGACCTGGATGAGGACGTCAGCCACCTGCCATCCATCGAGGGTCAGCCGCCTTCGTTGGACGACCTGCCACCGGGTTGCGCCTTCGCTCCCCGGTGCGAATATGCGTCTGAGGAGTGCGAGGTCTATCCACCCAGTTTCGCCATCGCCAATGGTCATATCTCGAGTTGCTGGAGGCACAGCGGTGAATATTCGGTCGCCGATTAACGCCACTCTGGACTCCCCTGCCGATGGCCAACCAGAGTACAACGGAGCGTTGGCTCACAGCGAGGGACTGCGAAAGTATTACCCGGTCGTCAAGGGGATGGTGCTGAGAAAAAGGGTCGGCCACTTGAAGGCCGTGGACGGTGTCTCGATCACGATTGCCAAAGGCCAGACCTACAGCCTGGTGGGAGAGTCGGGTTGCGGCAAGACCACCACCGCCAGGATGTTCTTGATGGTGGAAAAACCCACGGCCGGAGAGGTCTATTTCAGGGGCAAGAACATCCACAAACTCAGCCGTGAGGAACGGCGCGAGTACCGGGCCTCCGTTCAGGCGGTGTTCCAGGACCCCTGGAGCTCGTTGAATCCCAGGATGCGCGTGGAATCGATCATCGCCGAACCGATGGTCACCCACTGGCGGCTGTCCAAGGCGGAATTGCGGGCGCGGGTCGCCGATCTGCTGGAGGTCGTCGGGCTGCACCCCTACCATGCCCAGCACTATCCCCATGAGTTCAGCGGGGGGCAACGCCAGCGCATCGCCATCGCCAGGGCCCTTTCCACCCGGCCCAGCCTGATGGTCTTGGACGAGCCGGTATCGGCTTTGGACGTTTCCATCAGGGCCCAGATTCTAAATCTTCTCAAGGAGTTACAGAAGGACTACGGCCTTAGCTACCTGCTCATCGCCCATAATCTGGCCACAGTCCGCTACATGAGCCATCGGGTTGGCGTGATGTACCTCGGGAAGATCGTGGAAGAAGGTCCACCGGCATCTCTGTTCAGCGACCCGAAACACCCCTACACCAGGGCGCTCATCTCCGCGGCTCTGCCCGCCCATCCGCGGAAGCAGCGGGAGGAGATCGTGCTCCGGGGCGAGGTCCCGTCGCCGATCGACCCGCCGCTGGGCTGCCCCTTCCATCCCCGGTGCCCGGTGGCGATGGTCGAGTGTTCCACTGAATACCCAACAGAAAGGACCGTTGGGGACCGGCACTGGACTTCATGCCATCTTTATCCGGCCAGTGACAACACCAGCGCCTAACCGGCCTGGGCTACCCGAATGGGAAATATCGTGATGGCTGCCAGCGCTTACATCCTTGTCAACATCGACTCCACCGGCGCCCAGGGCGTCAGCAAGAAGCTGCACAAACATCGAACGTTACACAAGTACAGGCATCTAATAAAATATAGACACGTACTTAAAACGTTATAAATGCAGATTAGACAATGCTCGCACCACGAATTCTTTTACAGATTGCTGCGCCCATCACACATCTGCTTGCCTTCCGCCAGGTCAAGTCTCAAGCGAATCACTTGATTTTAGGGGCTGCTGTCATACTCGCGTTGGCGGTGGGCGCGTGTGGTGGAACCGCTGTGGCGCCAACTTTTCTCCCCGATCCTGATGATGGCGAATCCACCCGCGGAGACACTGGTATCAGAGTTGAAACGGCGCCGGTTTCGACGCGGACTCCCATTGGGAGTCCGGACACCAATCCCTCGGCCCGTATCGGCGGCGGCCTTGATTACGGGGAGGCAAATGAGTTCGATCTGGTGGCCCGAACATTCGGAGAGGCGATTCACAATGATCCGCACGATCCTAGCGCCTATAACGGGAGAGGTGCTGCCTATATATCCCTGGGAAGGTACCGAAGCGCCATCGTAGACCTAGATCAAGCGATCCGACTCGACACTGAATACTTTCAGGCCTACAACAATCGTGCTGAGGCCTATCGGAAACTTGGGGAGTGGCGGGCGGCATTTGACGACTACGAGCGCGCGATACAGATCGACCCGGTATACGTGGTTGCTCGTTTCAATAGAGCACTCCTCTATCTGGGATTGGAACTCCCGCTGATGGCTATACAGGACCTAAACGAGGTCATCCGGTTGGACTCAGAATTTACTGACGGTTATTTGAACCGGGGATTGGCCTATGAACGGGCGGGGCGGGCGGAGCGTGCTGCAGAAGACTATGAATCAGCGGCCCATTCAAATTCAGATCCCGCGCAATCGTACTTCGACCGTGCGCTGGCTTTTATTGGTTCGGGACAAATCACCGAGGCGATAACGAACTTCGATATGGCGATCAGGGAAAATCCTGGCGATCCCTATGCATACAACAACCGCGGCGTCGCTTTCAAAGTGTTGGGCCAGTTCCATCGAGCCTTAGATGATTATGATGCAGCGATTGACCTCGATCCCAGTTATACCAACGCATACTACAATCGCGGGAACGCCCATTATCATCTGGAGGAGTTCGATTTGGCATTGCTGGATTTTGAACAGGCAATCAGGCTCGACGCAACGTTGGCCCTGGCCTATGCCGGACGGGCGCTGGTTTTCACACAGCTTGGGCAAGACGGGCTGGCGTGGATCGATACGGAAATGGCCGTTGCTCTTGGGGTCCAAAGGGAAATATTGGAGGCGGAAATAGATGCGATAAAGAGTAGACGCCCAATTTTCGGGTTGTCATAGGTATGGAAGGTTGAGCTACCAACACTACCAACCCGTGTTTCAGGCCGAGTTCGACTCTTGTGGAACCCCCCGTCCAGGCAGCCGAACATCCAAATGCGTTTGCAAATAGTGAAAACCCGACCGTCCCCCGTCCCCACCTAACATCAACTCGCGCTGCGTGTGATAGCCGATTCCTAACATCTGGATCAGCTACAGATTAGCGTTAGCGAATCGCTGAACGCCTACAGGTCATATAGGTAGTGCTACCTATATGGTTTCGTGCCTATAAGGGGTGATCTGGACGGTAAAACAGGGGTAAATGAACGGATATTCTGAGACCGTGGTTAGCGTGGATGTGTGGCGGAATGTTGACCGGCTGGGCCGCGAACCGGGGCTGAACCCTGCCGGGGATAGGGCCTCCGCCCAATGGCCTTAAACGCCAAGAGTTCGGGTAATATAGGTTGTCTACAAGGACGGCAAGCGCAATGCCCCTATCTATGAAGGAGAAGACCCGGCCATGACCAACGAGATCTTAAGCACTCTTTTGCCATTCGCGGGTTGGGACGACGAACGTGCCCAAGAGGTGAAGATAACCGGCGGCGACGATCCCATACTGCCCACTCCGTTCCGCATCGGTGAGTCCAGCTCCGCCGCGCTGGGGGCTCTCGGACTCGCCGTCTCCGATCTTTGGGAGTCCCGCACCGGACGCCGCCAGGAGGTTGCCGTCGATTCCCGCCGGGCTGCTGCCTCGTTACGCAGCGGGAAATACATGCACATGGACGGGGCCGGTGTATCCACCGAGCGCAACCCGGTGATGGGCGTGTATCCGGCCAAGGACGGCCGCTGGAGCTATCTCCACTGCAACTTCCCCAACCACCGCGCCGCCGCCCTCAGCGTGCTGGGCGTGGCCGAGGACCGCGAAGCGGTGACCAAGGCGGTGGCTAAATGGGACGCGCTGGAGCTTGAAGAAGCGATCATCGCCGCCAAGGGCGCCGGAGGGATGGTGCGCACCATGGAGGAATGGACCAAGCACCCGCAGGCCGCCGCCATCGCATCCCTGCCGTTACTGGAGATCGTAAAGATAGGGGAAAGTCCTCCGGAGAAATTGCCGGCTGGCGGCCGGCCCTTGTCCGGAGTCCGGGTCCTCGACCTGACGCGGGTCCTCGCCGGGCCGACCTGCGCGAGAAGCCTGGCCGAGCACGGCGCCGACGTCATGAAGATAACTGGGGCGCACCTGCCCAATCTCGGCTACCAGGAATACGACACCGGCCACGGCAAGCTCAACGCTCAACTGGACCTGCGTGAGGATAAAGACCTGGAAACCTTGCGCGGGTTGGTCCGCCAGACGGATATGTTCTCCCAGGGTTACCGGCCGGGGACGCTTGGAGGCCGTGGCCTTTCGCCGGAGGAGTTGGCTGAACTGCGGCCCGGCATCGTTTATATTTCACTCTCCGCCTTCAGCCATGTTGGGCCTTGGGCGTCGCGCCGTGGCTTCGACACCGTGGTGCAGACCGTCAGCGGCATCACCAGCCGCCAGGGGGACCTGTTCCCCGGCGCAACTCCTGGGCCCCAGTTCTATCCGGTGTCGGCCATCGATTATCTCACCGGCTACCTGATGGCTTTCGGCGGGATGGTGGCCCTGAAGCGGCGGACCGAAGTGGGCGGAAGTTGGCTGGTGCGGATCTCGCTGGCCCAGGTGGGGCGTTGGCTCCTCAGCCACGGCGAGGTTCCGGAGATAGAACTCAAGGACGTGCCCGAAGAATTCACCCCGGAAGAGTTGGCTGACTGGTCCACGGTGAGCGATACACCCATGGGCAAGCTCGGGCATCTGGGGCCGGTTTTGGGCCTATCGGAGACCCCTACCCGTTGGGCCCGGCCTTCCGTGCCCCTGGGCCACCACGACCCGGTATGGCCGGAACGGTCAACGTAAACGCGCCCCTTTTCTGATTCGGGTGTACAATGCCGCCCATCAAGGAAAGCGTTTACCCTGAATTTGGCGGATCGGTGTGAGACACGGCTCAGCAGCCGTGATTTTGGGAAACGAATCGAGGTGTGAGGATGCCGGAGAATCTCGCGAAAAATACTCTGGACATCGATCTTAGCGGCCCGGAAGCCGTCTCGGATCCGTACCAGATGTACGATCAGCTCAGAAGCCAAGACCCGGTGCACTGGAGCGAGTCTGATAACTACTGGTTCATCACCCGCTATAACGACCTGACCGCGCTGATACGGGACGAACGGATGTCCTCCGACCGGTTCCGGGCTGTAGCAGCCAATCTGCCAGAAGAGGCGAAGGAGAGGCTAAGCGCTTTGATCGGCGCGGTGTCGTCTTGGATGCTGATGTCGGACCCGCCCTCCCACACCAGGATGCGGGGATTAGTTAACAAAGCCTTCACACCCCGCATGATCGAAATGATACGCTCCCGGATCCAGACACTCGTGGACGGCATGCTGGATAGCGTTCTAAAAAATGGCCGATTGGACGTTATCGCCGACCTGGCTGATCCTCTACCGGCGATCGTGATAGCCGATCTGCTGGGCGTGCCCACCGAGGACCACTCCCAGTTCAAGAAATGGTCCGATGATATCGCGGCGGGAATAACGGGGACAGGCTCCGTGGGGACCCAATCTGAGCGGTTTCTGATTGCTCAAAAAAGCTTCATTGAGCTCTCCGATTACTTCCGGGGAATAGTCGAGGAACTGCGGGGACACCCCGAGGACAACCTTCTCAGCGCCCTGGTGGAAGCGGAAGAGGCGGGAGACAAGCTCACCGAGGAAGAGTTGTTCGCCAACTGCGTATTGCTGATGTTCGCCGGCAACGAAACCACCACCAACCTGATAGGGAACGGGACTCTGGCCCTGCTGCGAAATCCCGTACAGATGCAGATGCTCCAGAACGATGGTGAATTGATCGGCTCCGCAATCGAAGAGCTGCTGCGTTTCGACAGTCCCGTCCAGAAATTAGGCCGCCTGGCCACCGCCGACATCGAAATAGGCGGCAAGGTGATCAAGGCGGGGGAGTTGGTTTGGCTCTGCTACGGTGCGGCCAACCGGGACCCAGAGCAATTCTCAAAACCCGATCAACTGGATATAACACGGTCCGATAACCGTCACGTGGCGTTTGCTCAGGGCATTCATTACTGCCTGGGCGCTTCCTTGGCCCGCCTGGAGGGGCAGATAGCCATCGGCACATTACTCAAGCGAATACCCGAGATTAAGCTGACTTCGGAAGAATTGGAGTGGAATCCCAGCACCGTGCTCAGAGGACTAAAAGCCCTCCCGGTTGCGTTCTAGCCAACAGCGTTTTGTATTTAGCCCGATCTCGCTTAAGATAGGTTGGGTGATAGCTGTGGGGGCGTCCCGATTAATCGGGACGCCCCCATTATTGTTTGCGGCCTCTAGAGGCGCCTGCCTAGTCGGGGGTGCTGCCCAGGGCGGGGACGTTGGACTCGTCGTCCGAGGCCAGTTGGCGGTTGACCGCGCTCAGGTAGGCCTTGGCGCTGGCGACGATGATGTCGGTGTCGGCGCCCCGGCCCGTGTACATCCGGCCGTCCTTCTCGATGCGGATGGTGACGGTGCCCTGGGAATCGATACCCTCGGTCACCGCCTGGACATTGAAGTCCACCAGCTTTGACTCCATGCCGATGACCCGGTCGATGGCGTTGCAGACCGCGTCCACCGGGCCGTTGCCGGTGCAGGCGTCGGTGATGGATTCTCCATCGGGACCGATCAGCTTGACGGTGGCGGTGGGAATACCCTGGTCGCCGCCGGTGAATTGCACATGGTCCAGGGTGTAGCTGATGGGCTCGGTGGCCGTGCGTTTCTCCTCATCCATGAGGATCTCCAGGTCGCGGTCGGTGACTTCACGCTTCTTGTCGGCCAGGTCTTTGAAAGCCTCGAATACCTTGGCCAGGTCTTCCCTGGAGAGGTTGTAACCCAGGTCTTCCAGCCGGGATTGCAGGCCGGCGCGGCCGCTGAGCTTGCCCAGCACCAGGGTGTTGCCGGGGACGCCCACCCGCTCCGGCTGCATCACTTCGTAGGTGGCGCGGTTCTTCAGCACGCCGTCTTGATGGATGCCCGAAGCGTGCCTGAAGGCATTCTCGCCGACGATGGCTTTGTTGGCCTGGACGGCCATGCCGGTGATGCGGCTGACCATCCGGCTGGCGGAATAGATCTGGGTGGTGTCGGCGTTGATCTCAACGTTGAAGTGGTCCTTCCGGGTGTCCAGCCCCATGATTATCTCTTCCAATGAGGCGTTGCCGGCCCGCTCGCCGATGCCGTTGATGCAGCCCTCCACCTGGCGGGCGCCAAACTCGATGGCGATCAGGCTGTTGGCCACGGCCAGGCCCAGGTCGTTGTGGCAATGGACGCTGAGCACCACGTTTTCGATGCCCTTAACATTGGCCTGCACGTCTTTGAGCAGTTGACCGAAACCGGCGGACGACGGGATGGCGTAGCCCACGGTGTCGGCGATGTTTACGGTGGTGGCCCCGGCCTTGATCACCTCTTCCAGCATCTGGAACAGGTACTCGGGGTTGGTCCGGGTGGCGTCCATGGGGGAGAACTCAACGTCGTCGCAATAACCCTTGGCCCGCTCCACGCTCATCACGGCCATCTCCATGACCTCTTCCCGGTTCTTGCGCAGTTGGTGCATCTGGTGGATCTCCGAGGACGAGAGAAACACGTGGATTCGGGGCCGCTTGGAGTGCTCCACGGCCCGCGCGGCCTGGTCCACGTCATTGGCGACGGCCCGGGCCAGGGATGCGATGATTGGGCCCTCGATCTCTTTGGCGATGTTGGACAATGATTCAAAGTCGCCGGGCGAACTGGCGGCGAAGCCGGCTTCGATGATGTCCACCTGCATCTTCTGCAGTTGGCGGGCGATCTCCATCTTCTCAACGCCGGTCATGCCGATGCCGGCCGACTGCTCTCCGTCGCGGAGGGTGGTGTCCAAGAGCAATACTTTTTTTTTAGCCATCTCTGTTACCTAATCCCTTTCTGTTTCGTGAATTTGGGCGTACCGTTGCCGCTAAGCGCGGCTTTCAGAAAGGGGCCGCAGGGTCACGTAGTCCACCGCCGCCAGCCCTGCCAGGACCAGCGGGCGATGGTGGACTACACTCAACGCCTCCAATTTCCTCATGATATCGCTCCCTCTTGCCGAATTTCCGTGATTCAGTGATTTTGACTGACTCGATTATTTGGGGTCCATCCAGGGCATCATTGCCCGCAGCTCCTTGCCGATATCCTCGATCTGGCTGTGCTGGGCTGCTTCCCTGAGGGGGGTGAACCGCGGGCGTCCTTCGTCGTTCTCGGCGATCCATTCGCGGGCGAAGGTGCCGTCTTGAATCTCTTTCAAAATGGTCCGCATGTTGTCTCTCACGTGCTCGTCGATGATCCGCGGGCCACGGGTCAGGTCGCCGTATTCGGCGGTGTCGCTGACCGAGAATCGCATGTAGTTGAACCCGCCCTGGTACATCAGATCGACGATCATCTTCAGTTCGTGCAGGCACTCGAAGAAGGCGATCTCCGGGGGATACCCACCCTCGACCAGGGTGTCGAACGCGGCCTTGACCAGGGCACTGACGCCGCCGCAGAGGATGGCCTGTTCACCGAACAGGTCGCTTTCAGTCTCGTCCTTGATGGTGGTCATCAGCACGCCGGCGCCGGTGCTGCCCACACCCTTGGCGTAGGCCAGGCCGATGTCCTTGGCATGGCCGGTGGCGTCTTGGTGCACCGCCAACAGGCTGGGCACCCCGACACCCTCGGTGAATAACTCGCGCATCCGGTGGCCGGGGGCCTTGGGGGCAACCATCATGACGTCGATGGTGTCTGGAATCACGACCTCTTTGTAATGGATGCTGAAGCCGTGGGCCACCATGAAGGCGCTGCCCGGTCTGAGGTTTGGCTCGATCTGCTCCCGGTAGATCCGGCCCTGGATGTGGTCGGGTATGAGCATCATCAGCACATCGGCCTCTTTGGCCGCCTCGGGGACATCGGCCACCCGCAGACCGGCGGCTTCGGCCACGGCCCGGCTCTTGCTCTCGGGGTAGAGGCCCACCACCACGTCCTGCCCGTTGTCCTTCAGGTTGAGGGCGTGGGCGTGACCCTGGCTGCCGTAGCCGATTATGCTGATCGTCTTGCCCTTCAGGTGGGCCAGGTCTGCGTCCTTGTCGTAGTAAACATCTACCATTTTCGTTTTTGTCCTTCCCAACTATTTGACTTGAGCTGTGCCCGGCGCCCCCATCTCCCACTACGTCGAGCGCCGATTCGATCGAGCGTCCTCGGCGTCGCCGGGAAGTCTCTCCGATGATTCGGGGGACCCAACCTTCCCCCGTGCCGGAGGAGAGTTAGAGTGGGGACGAAATTTTGTCAGTCAGTGTCTCTTGATTGCGGATACTAGTCCTCAGGAATGGCCGTCGCCGTTCACTTTGGCTTTGGGTCCATTTGACAGTCCATTGGTTTGGCCCCGCACCATGGCCACCAGCCCGGTCCGCAGCATCTCCATGATGCCGAAGGGCGCCAGCAGATTGTGCAAGGCGTTTATCTTGTCTTCTTCACCGGTGATCTCGATGACCATTGATTCGCTGCCGACGTCGATGATGTTGGCCCGGAACAGGTTGACGATCTGGATGATCTCGCCCCGGGTCATCGGCGTGGTTTCTACCTTGATCAGGGCCAATTCACGGGTGACGATGGACTCGCCGGTGATGTCCGAGACCTCGATAACCTCAATCAGTTTGTCCAACTGCTTGACCACCTGGCCCACGGTGTAGTCGTCGCCGGCCACCACAAAGGTCATGCGGGACAGGCCCGGCTGCTCGCTGTTGCCCACGGCCAGGCTGACGATGTTGAACCCCCGGCGGCGGAACATGCTGGCTACCTTGGTCAAGACGCCCGGTTTGTCTTCCACCAGGGCTATCAGCGTGTGTTGCTGGGTGTGGTTGGTCTGGACCATTTTAGGCAGTCTCTTTGGGAGCCGGTTCTTCCAGCATCTCTTTGACCGATTGGCCGGATGGGATAAAGGGATAAAGTCCCTCGTCTTTCTTCACCATGAAGTCGACGATCACCGGTCCGGCGGTCTCCATGGCCTGCCGCACGGCGTCCACGACCTGGTCCTTCCGGGTGACGCGGATGCCCCGGATGCCGTAGGCCTCGGCGATCTTCACGAAGTCGGGGTTGGCCGAATACTCGCTGGCCACGTAATCTTTGTCGAAGAAGAGTTCTTGCAGCTGATGGACCAAGCCCAGTGAGTTGTTGTTCAGGATGGCGAATTTGATGTCGGCGTGGCTCTCCACGGCGGTGGCGATGTCGCACATGGTCATCTGGAAGCCACCGTCGCCGGCCACCGACCAGACGGTGACGTCGGGCCGCCCGATCTGAGCGCCCAGCGCGGCGGGGACCTCGAATCCCATGGTGCCCAGCCCGCCCGAGGTGATGAAGGTGTTGGGCTCGGTGAACCGGCAGTGCTGGGCGGCCCACATCTGGTGCATGCCAACGCCGGTGACCACGATGCCCCGGCCCTGGGTGACCTCGGCCAACCGCTGGAGCACGTACTGGGGCAGGAGTTCATCGGACTCCCGGACGATATGAGACGGGTGCTGGGCCTTAAGTTCATCGATGCGCCGCAGCCAGTCGATGTGGACGTTGCTCTCGACCTTGGGCAGCATCTGGCCCAGGACCGCTTTCAGGTCGCCCACCAGGCCCACCGCCGTCTTGATGTTCTTGTCCACTTCCGAGGCGTCGATATCCACGTGGATGAACTTGGCTTTGGGGGCGAAGGCGGAAACCCGGCCGGTCACCCGGTCGTCGAACCGCATGCCCAGGCCGATGATCAGGTCGGCCTCGTCGATTGCCAGGTTGGCGTAGGCCATGCCGTGCATGCCCGACATGCCAAGGTTCAGCTCGTGGTCCGAGGGTATCGCGCTGATACCCAACAGGGTCGTGATGACCGGAATCTGGGCCTTTTCCGCCATTTCGATCATCAGACCGTAGGCATGGGAGATGAGAACTCCGTGGCCGGACATGATCAAGGGCCGCTTGGCCTGGTTGATCAGTTCCGCGGCGGCGGCCACCTGGTCCTCCGGTGCTTTGCCGGGGACCCGGTATCCGGGCAGTTTGGTTGTTTCCGGCCAGACAAATTCCGTCTTCTCGCCCAGCAGAACGTCCCTGGGGATGTCCACCAGGACCGGCCCCGGACGTCCGGTGCGGGCGATGTGGAAGGCGTCGTGGATGGATTGGGCCACGTCTTTCACGTCCATGACCAGCATGTTGTGCTTGGTGATGGGCAGGGTTACGCCGGTGACGTCGGTCTCCTGGAAAGCGTCGCTGCCGATGGCGGGCCTGGGCACCTGTCCGGTGATGGCCACCATGGCGACCGAGTCCATCTGGGCGGCGGCGATGCCGGTGACCATGTTGGTGGCGCCGGGGCCGGACGTGGCGACGCAGACTCCGACCTTGCCCGTGGCCCGGGAGTAGCCGTCGGCGGCCATGGCGGCGGCCTGCTCGTGGCGCACCAGGATGTGGCGGATGGCCGGGTAGCTGGAGAGGGCCCCGTATAAAGGAAGCACCGCTCCGCCGGGCAGCCCGAAGACCACATCAACGCCCTCTTTCAGAAGGCTTTCGCAGACTATTTCAGCGCCGGTTAGTTCCATCTATCGATTCCAATGTCCCGCTCGTTCTGAGCTCCGGCCGAAGTCGAGAGTCTCCCCGATGCATCGGGGGACCTGTCGAAGGATTGAAATTTCCCAATAAAAAAACCCATCCCACTGGAAGGGACGGGCTTGTGGTTCCCGTGGTACCACCCTTCTTCTGGCCCTGCGTCCCGATTCATCGGGATTGCTGATGCCTGGCCACTCGAAGACATAATAACGGTGTCAACCGCCGCGCCTTACTGCTCTTTCAGGCGGGCCGCTCCCGGGCGAGTTCGGGGTCCTACTGCCGCCGGATTCGCACCAGCCACCGGCTCTCTCAGGCAGGGTATCCTTACTACTCCCGTTCCCAGCGGAATTCGTAATATTTTAACCTAAGAATCGTATCAGCGGGGGTAGGGCTTGTCAAACGGACATAACGCAGGGGAGGTCAATAAACCCGATGCGTCCTAATCCATTCCAACCTACTGCGGCTGAGGGGCCATAGCTTGCAGAGGTCTGTTTTGGCGTTCCGGATATCTGGGGTTTCTGGGAATAATGCTATTAGCCATAGCGTTACGATCACGAAGATTGGCGCGACGAGTATCAGGGCGAGTCTGGTGCGGGGGGCTGCATCCCAAAATGTCGACGTTGAAAGGACCACCGCGAAGAAGGGAATCAAGAGCAGCCGAAAAAGTACATGTACCGATCCAAAGGTGATGAACCCCAGTAGCCGGAGTGGAAAGCCGGCCATCCTAAAAACGTGGGTCCACGGCCATGCGATCGAGACGGCAACATGATTGATTGTGAGAGCTGCCTTCAAAAGAAGGTCCCGCTCCCGCAGTTCGGCGACATGGACCTCCCATCTTTTCAGGTCATCGCCCTCTAAAGAGACGGCGAGCCGGCGGTCGCGCTGAGGGTAATTCATTCCTATCTGCCTGATACGGCCTTAATATGAAGGCATCTCCGATTCGAAAGTGTATCGCACCAGACTGGAAATCTCCTAGCTGTCACGGAGGGTGGTTTCCGCTCGCCAGTCAGGTAGCTGTGATAGAATATCCGTGCCCAAATCCGTAAATCGTAACGAGAAATTCCCCCTTGCCTGAACGCATCCCTGAGCGTATTTTCATCGCCGTGGCTTGGCCCTACGCCAACGGTCCACTGCATCTGGGTCATATCGCCGGCTGCTACCTGAGCGCCGACATCTTCGCCCGTTACCACCGCATGAAGGGCAACGACGTCCTGATGGTCTCCGGCAGCGACACCCACGGCACCCCCATCACCATCCGGGCCGACCAGGAAGGCATCACCCCCCAAGAGGTGGTGGAACGCTACCACGCCATGTTCCTGGAGGCCTGGCAGAAGTTGGGCATCACCTTCGACCTGTTCACCACCACCAACACCGCGAACCACGAGAAAGTGGTCCACGACGTTTTCAAGACGCTGCACGACAAGGGCTACATCTACACCGCTGACATGCTGTTGGCCTACTGCGCCCAGTGTGTCCGCTACCTGCCCGACCGGTACGTGGAGGGGACCTGCCCTTATTGCCAGAACCCCCGCGCCAGGGGCGACCAGTGCGACTCCTGCGGCCGGACCCTGGACCCCCAGGAATTGGTGGAACCCCGCTGTGCGATCTGCGGCGCCACCCCGGAGTTCCGGGAGTCGGAACACTTCTTCCTCAAGCTATCGGCCTTCGAGAAACCCCTCTTGGAATGGGTCGAAAAGCAGACCCACTGGCGGCCCAACGTCTTGAACTTCACCCGCCGTTTCCTCCAGGACGGCCTGAAGGACCGGTCCATCTCCCGGGACCTGACCTGGGGCGTCCCACTGCCCATGGACGGCTACGATTCCAAACGCATCTACGTCTGGTTCGAAGCGGTCATCGGCTACCTCTCGGCGGCCGTGGAATGGGCCGAGATGAACGGGAAACCGGACGCTTGGGAAGAATTCTGGAAGGACCCCGCCACCAAGAGCTACTACTTCATTGGCAAGGACAACATCCCCTTCCATAGCATCATCTGGCCGGCGATCATCTTGGCTTACGACAAGGGCTTGAACCTGCCCTATGACGTGCCAGCCAACGAGTTCCTGAGCCTGGAGAACCAGAAGTTCTCCACCAGCCAGAACTGGGCCGTGTGGCTGCCCGACTATTTGGAGAGATACGACCCAGACCCCCTACGCTACCTGCTGTCCATCAACATGCCGGAGTCGGGGGACTCCGATTTCTCCTGGGCCGAGTTCGTCCGCCGCAACAACGATGAACTGGTGGCGACCTACGGCAACCTGGTCAACCGGGTGCTTTCATTCACCTACCGCAACTTCGATGGCAAAGTGCCTGGAGTCCCTTCGCTGGACGAGGTTGACGAGGGCCTGCTCCGCGCCGCTCGCGAGACCATGGACTCGGTGGACGACAGCCTCTACAACTGCCGGTTCAAGGCCGCCATCACCCGGGCCTTCGGCCTGGCGCAGGAGGCCAACCGTTACCTGGACACCAAGGCCCCGTGGAAGACCATCAAGGAAGACCGGGACCAGGCGGGGGCCAGCCTGACCGTGGCCATGCAGGCCATCAACTGCCTAAAGACCATCCTCTATCCCTTCATGCCCTTCAGTTCCCAGAAGGTCCACGAGTTCCTGGGGCTCGACGGTCCAGTTGAAGAGGGCGCGTGGGACTTCGATAGCATCGTTGGCCAGATAAAGGCCGGGGCAGACTTGCGGCAACCCGCGCCGCTGTATACTAAGTTGGACCCTGAAATTATTGAGGAAGAAATCCGGAAACTGGGTACCGGGACCTCTGTCAAATAACATGCTCCATGGCCTAGACCAACGCACTACATCCATCTACGCCCCGGTCCAAGAGGGACTGGCCCTGGTAGATGACAAACTTCGCAGTCTGGCGGAAGCCGAGACTTCCCCCGTTCAGCCCCTGTTGCAGTACGTGACCGACACCGGCGGCAAACGGGTGCGGCCGGCCATCACCTTGCTGGCAGCCCAGTTTCATCCCCACGACCCGGCGCGGCCCATAATCATGGCCAGCGCCGTGGAACTATTGCACCTGGCCACCCTGATCCACGACGACACGGTGGACAACTCGCCCCTGCGCCGCGGCCGCGCCACGGTTAGCAACACCTGGAGCCCCCACGTGGCGGTGCTCTTCGGCGATTATGTCTTCGCCACCTCGGCCACCTTTGTCTGCGACACCCACAACATACGGGTGATCCGCCGGTTCTCCGAGACAATCATGGAACTGGCCAGCGGCCAACTGATGGAGTATTTCACCGCCTTCGACGCCTCTCAGGCCCGGGACATCTACAACGACCGTATCTACCGCAAGACGGCGTCGCTGTTCTGCACCGCCAGTGAGTCGGGCGCGGTGCTTGGCGAAGCGCCTGAAAATGAAGTGCAGGCCCTGCGGGACTACGGCTACAACCTGGGCATGGCATTCCAGGTGCGCGACGACCTGTTGGACTTTGAGGGCGACGCTTCCAACTTGGGCAAGCCGGTGGGCAGCGACCTGCTGAACGGTGTGTTGACCCTGCCCACGATCATGCTGATGGAGCGTTACCCCAGCGGCGACCTGGTCCAGTCTCTGTTCAAAGACCGGTCGAATGACGCCAAGCTGCAAAAGGTGGTTGAGGTGATCAACGACTCGACCATCCTGCCCGACTGCGAACGGGTGGTCCAAGACTACAGCGGCAAGGCATGCCAGGCCCTTGAAGTCCTCCCCGACTGCGACCCCAAACGCTCTCTGCTAGAACTGGCCGAATACATAACAGCCCGCCGCCGGTAGCCGCCGGCGCAGCCGGGTTTTCTGGGGATGGGTGAAGGCAATGGACCACTCAGGGGTAGCGGAAATCCCCCCAACCCCCCTTTACGAAAGGGGGGCTTTATCTCCCTTCCAGTGAAACGGAGCCGGGTTTACAGATCACTGACGGAAGCACCTGTTTCCCCCTTTCGTAAAGGGGGACTAAGGGGGATTTCCGCTCCCCTGAAAGCTATTTCCCCTCCCACACCACCCGTCCGCCAATGATCGTCAACATCGCCTTGATTTCTTTCAGGCCCTCAGGGTCAACCGTCAGTGGGTTGGCGTCCACCAATACCAGGTCGGCCAGCTTCCCCGGCGATATTGAACCCTTGTCCTCGGCCGTGCCCTCAAGCTCCGCGCCCGACAGGGTGTACATGCGCAGGGCCGATTGGACGCTGACCCGGCCTGAGCCTCCGGTATCGGGGACCGGTTGTCCCTGATAGTCCTGGCGGGTCACGGCGCTGTGGATGGCGGGCCACGGGTTTGGGTCGATCACCGGGGCGTCCGACCCGAAGGCGAGCGGTATATCCGCGTCCCGCATCGCGCCGATGGCGTACAGATGGGCCTGCAACGAAGCTTCGACGTTTTGACGGTAGCTGGGGCCGTTCCAGTGGATGAACCCAGGCTGGGTGACCACGGCGCACCCGCTGCGCCGCACGGCCTCCAAGACTTCGGAAGGACACTCGGAACAGTGTTCAATCCGGTGGGGCGGGACTCCCGGTGGCAACGGCGGCAATTCCGAGATCACCTGGGCGGCGGCGGCGATCGCTTCCTGCTCCACGCAATGCACCGCCACCGGGTAACCGGACCGGCTGGCTTCGGTGGCGGTCTCCCGCAACCCTTCCAGGCTGGGATGAAGGGCGCCGGTGCTCATGGTCAACATGATCTTGACGTGGCCGAGACGCAGACGGTGGCCTCCGGAACCCCACGATAACCCCGCATCAAACAGTTCCGCGCGGCGTCCGGCCCCCGCCATCATGGTGACTCTGGTTTGAAGCGTCTCCGAGTCTATCAGCTCCCGGAAGGCTTGCCATCTTTCCGGGCCGTTGTCCTGTCCGGCGTCCTGCGTCGACGTGATCCCATAGCCCAGGAGCAGCCGGTTGGCCGCCGTCACCCCCTGACGCATCTTGTTCCGGCTGCGCCCGCTTTCCACCCGCTGGGACAAATAAGAGGCCATCTCGAACAACACGCCGGTGGGCTCGCCGTTGGCATCCCGCTCGATCACCCCCTCAACCGGGTCCGGAGTATCGGCGTTGATGCCGGCCAACTGGAGTCCCAGGCTGTTCAGCACCGTGGCGTGTCCCGACCGGTGGTCCAGACGCACCGGATGCCTGGGCGAGACCTCGTCCAGGTCGTGGCGGTTGGGATGCCGGCGCTCGTCCAGGGCCAAGTCGTCGTAACCGAAACAGCGCACCCACTCTCCCGGCGGAACGATGCGGGCCCACTCGAAGACCCGGTGGGTTATCGCCCCGATGGCCGCGGCCTTGTCCGGGCGGCAGTCCAACTCCTGGGTGGTGCGGGCCAGCGACAGCAGGTGGATGTGGGAGTCGATCAGTCCGGGCAATAGGGTTAGGCCATGGCCGTCGATGACCTGAGTGTCCGGTCCCGCCAGACGTTGGATCTCATCGTTCTCCCCAACCGCAAGAATGCGGTCTTGGACGACCGCAACCGCCTGGGCGCGTGGCCGGGAAGTGTCCATGGTCAGCACTTCGGCCTTCACAATCACTAGGTCGGGTCGTTGCTGCATATCCTGAGGGTCTCTCCAGGAGCTGATTTGGCCTGTGGACGATCACAGACGAACAGCAGAAAGGGGATGGCCGGCCGGCCATCCCCTTAACTCTACCTTTAGCGGTTGGGAAAGTGTTAGCTGGACTCCAGTTATTGGACCCTAGCTATTGGACTCGACCAGGCGGGCCTTGTCCATCTCTTCTCGCAGCGCCGGCACCGGGTTGGGGTCGGCGAATACGTTTTTGTTGGAGTAGTCGGGTGCCTTCCCGGTGGGATTGGTGATCCAGACCGAAGCCTCCAGGGCGATGCCGCTGAAGTCGTGGAAGTATATTGAGTGGATGAATTTGTGGTCGATCACCGTGGTTACTTCCTGGCCGGCGTCGATCAGTTTCTGCTGCAGCTCCAGCAACTCGTCCTCGGTCTCCACGTCGAAGGAAACGTGATCGAATTGGATCCGGCCCGCCGCTTCCAGCCCCGCGGGTTTGTGGAAGTCCTCGGCGCCCTCCCATTCGAAGAATGCGATGGTCGAGTTGGGGCCGGTCTCGAAGAAATAATGCCGCGCCCTGAGGCCGTTGGGGTCGTTCCCGATCGCCCCCACCAGGGGGAATCCCATCACGTCCCTATAGAAGCGGACGGTCTTTTCCATGTCGTTGGTAACCATTGCCAGGTGATTGATTCCGCGTGTCTTCATCTTGCCTCCAGGCGTTCTAGCCGTCGAGTGATTCAGTATATCATCAGGGGCTGCGGGGGCCGGAATATCGGCCCTAAAAAGTACCTGCCAGCAATTATTGGTTGCTTACGCAAGTATTGTTTCCGCAACAATACAGGTAGAAAGTTGTATTGTCAACTATATCCTCGGTCCCTCTAGCGCCACCATAAAACAGAGATGGCATCGCCCCGTACCGAGCCCCCAATGGGATGATGTAGAATCGCTCCAAGCCGGCACGAGGAGTTGAACGAGACCTTGCAAGATAGCGGCGGTATGCAGCTAAAGGCGGTGGTATTCGACTGGGACCTGACCCTGTGGAACAGTTGGGACATCCACCTGAGCCTGATGAATCAGACCGCCGACGCGTTGGGTTACCCGCGGCCAACCCCCGCCGACCTGGGCAGGGAGTATTCCCGCCCCTTCTTGGAGCACCTGGCCTGGTTCTTCCCCGGCGGCCAGGAGAAAGTTGAGGGCACCTACATGGGTTTCTACCACGCCTCCGTTTGGGAGGAACGCCGGCTGTACCCGGGTGTGGCGGAATTGTTGCAGCGGCTCAAGGATAATGGCTACCGAACGGCGATCCTGTCCGACAAGCGGCAGGTCTTTGGTGTGCCCGAATTTGAGCATTCTAACCTCGGCGCCTCCGTTGATCAGGCGATTTTCTTCACTGATGGCATGGCCGCCAAGCCAGACCCGTCCGGCCTCCAAGACTTGATGAGATCGTTTGAGGTCTCGCCCAGTGAATGCCTTTTTGTGGGAGACAGCCACCGGGACATCGAGTGTGCTCGGCGCGCCGGCGCCTGGAGCGGAGCGGCGTTGTGGGCGACGGTGGAGCGGGAGCGGGTGTTGGCTATGGAACCGGAGTTTCGCTGGGAGAGGGTTGATGATGTCGGCGCAACTCTGGGATTGAGAGGCGCCTAGAGGACCGCTTTGCGTATGCCGGCGGCCTAAACCGGCAGCCCCAATACCGCCGCGTCGTGCTGTTCGTCGGCGTGGTAGGAACTGCGCACCAGAGGTCCCGACGCCACGTGCTTGAATCCCATGGCCTCCCCGGCCTTTCGCAGTTCTTCGAATTCTTCGGGCCGGTAGAAACGGTCGATGGCCAGGTGCCGGGGCGAGGGGCGGAGATACTGGCCGATGGTCAGCAGGTCGCAGTCCACTTTCCGTAGGTCGGCCATGGTCTCCAGGACCTCTTCGGGAGTCTCGCCCATTCCGACGATGATGCCCGACTTGGTGACTGTGGTGGGTTCGATGTCCTTGGCTTTGGCCAGCAACTCCAGAGAAAGCTGGTAATCGCCCTTGGGCCGTACCTTGGGGAAGACGCGCACGCAGGATTCGATGTTGTGGTTCAGGACCGCCGGTCCGGAATCGATGACCCGCTTCAAGGCAGGCCACGACCCGGCGAAGTCGGGTATCAGCACCTCGACCCGGCATTCAGGGCTGGTCTCCCTGATCTTGTTGATGCACGACGCGAAGATATACGCGCCGCCGTCGGGCAGGTCGTCCCGGTTGACCGAGGTGATCACGCAGTAGCGCAGGCCCATGGAATGAACGACCTCGGCCAGGCGTTTGGGCTCCTGCAGGTCCAGGCCATTGGGGCGGCCCGTGGTCACCGCGCAGTAATGACAGCGCCGGGTGCAGATATCGCCCAGTATCATGAAGGTGGCGGTGCCCCGGTCCCAACATTCGCCGATGTTGGGGCAGTGAGCCTCTTCGCAGACCGTGTGGAGCTGCTGGCCCTTCATCAAGTTCTGGAGCTCAAGATAGCGGGGACTGCCCGGCATCTTGACCTTGAGCCATTCGGGCAGGCGGGGCCTGATCTCCAATTTGTCGGCGCCTTGGGGCATTGGGTCTCCGGTTGGGGGATTCTGGGGTAAAGCTTCCCTAGCGTTTGAAACCAGAGAGTTCAGTCGATTATACCAAGGATAGTAAAAACGCTATAGGAGGCGAATGGGCGCGCGGCCGGGCCGTCCTTTCTCGGCGGCGATGGTGGCGTCGATATCAGCCACCGCCTGAGCCAGTTTGTCCTTGCTGTTCACCACCTGGTGGTTGAAATCGCCGGCCTGCCGCAGTTCTTCGGACGCTGTTTTCAGCCGCAGCTCCATCTCCGAGGTAGACTCGCTCATGCGTTGGGCCAAGCGCTCCTCTAATTCTTGAAATGAGCCGGGCACCATGAATATGAAGAGCGCATTCGGGGCCATCTTCCTAACCGTGGCCGCTCCTTGGACATCTATCTTTAAGATAACGTCCCTGCCTGCCTCGAGCCCGGAAGTAACCTGGCTCCGAGGGACGCCGTACCAACGGCCGTACACCTGAGCGCACTCCACAAACTCGTTCCGGTCCTTCATGCCGAGGAACGTGGGTTCGTCCAAGAAGATGTAGTCGATGCCGTCTGTCTCTCCGGGGCGGATGGGCCTGGTGGTGGCGGTGACCACGAAGTGCCAGGGCCGGTCCAGCTTACGCAGTTCGTTCAGGGCGGCGTCTTTGCCCACCCCCGACGGTCCCGAAAGCACCACCAGCAGGGGCGGGGAATCATTCCCTGATGGCGTCCCAGACGGCGTATTCGATGAGATTTCGGGCACCCGGATTACTCGGCGCCCTGGAGCAGCAGTTCCAGGTCCTGCCAGAACTCGGGGTAGGACACCGAGGCGTCCGCCGCGCCGTGGACCGTGGTCTCGCCGCCGGCGAGCAGCCCGGCCACCGCCAGCGACATAGCCAGCCGATGGTCGCCGTGGCTCTGACAATCGGCCCCCATGAGGACACCTGCGCCGGCGCCTTTTCCGTGTATCACCATGCCGTCTTCCTGGGCTTCGATGTCAGCGCCCAGACGGGTGAGTTCAGCCACGGTGGTGGCGATCCGGTCCGTCTCTTTCACCCTGAGTTCCGAGGCGTCACGTATCACGGTGTCGCCGGTGGCGAAGCAGGCGGCCACCGCCAGGATGGGCACTTCGTCCAACATTCGGGGCATCAGGTCTCCGCCGATCTCCACGCTGTGCAGTTCGGTGGAGGTAACCAGAATGTCGGCCACCGGTTCTCCGCCCTCGGTGCGTTGGTCCACTAGTTGCAGGGCGTCGCCGGCGCCCATCGCTTGGAGCACGTCCACGATTCCGGTCCGGCTGGGGTTCAGGCCCACGCCGTGGACCAGTATCCGGGCATTTGGATGGCAGAGTCCGGCCACCATCCAGAATGCGGCCGAGCTGATGTCGCCGGGCACGGTGATATCGACCGCCTTCAACTCCGCTGGATGGACCACCAGGTCCAGGCCATTCTCTTCGATCTTGCCGCCCATTGCCGTTACCATTCGCTCGGTGTGGTCTCTGGAAAGGGCCGGCTGGTGAATGACGGTCTCGCCCACCGCAGAAAGAGCCGCCAGCATGATCGCCGACTTCACCTGGGCGCTGGCCATCGGCAGGTCGTACTCGATCCCACGGAGGCCACCACCCCGGATGGTCAACGGCGCCAACGTGTCGTTCTGGCGGCCCATGATCTGGGCGCCCATCTGTACCAGCGGACGGACGACCCGATGCATGGGGCGGCTCCGCAGGGAACCGTCGCCGGTGATGACTGAAACGAAGGACTGGGAGGCCAGGACCCCTGAGAGCAACCGCATGGTCGTCCCGCTGTTTCTCGCGTCCAGAATCTCTGAGGGTTCTTCCAGTTGGGGGCCTTTCCCCTTCACCCGGTAGCTGCCGGGAACCCCAACGGGTTCGATGCTGACGCCCATGGCTTGCAGGCAGCGCATGGTGGAGATCACATCTTCGCCGCCGGAAAGGCCCTGTACCAGGGCGTCGCCCTGGGCGATGGCGTTCAGGATCAATGAACGGTGGGAGATGGATTTATCGCCGGGAACGGAGAGGACGCCGCCCAACGACGCGGGACGGCTGATGCCACGGGAGGGGCTGGACGGAGGGGCGGTGCTCATGGTGTGGTCTTACTCGCATCGGCCGGGTCTGGCCGGTGGACGGATGTCACCACCGCTATCATGCGGCTACTTCTTCTTAGCCCGGTCTTTTTTATCCCTGCCAAAAACTTTCCTTTGCATCTCCATCGCCCGGCGGCCCATGAACATCTCGCTCATGCTTTCACTGAAGGAGGGAATCTCGGGGGAGATCCGGTCCAATTTGGTGAATATCCCCGCCTGCCAACGCGCCCGGGCTTCATTGGCTTCTACAAAGACCTTTTCCACGGCTTCCGGGTCGGGTCCGTTCTCGTCGGCCAGCATGTTGCGGAGGTCGTAAAGTTCTCTGATATAGGAGTCGATCCAGGCGACGATGGGTTCCGGGTTGGTCACGCAGATGTCCCGGTGCATCACCGGGTCGCCTGACGCCAGGCGGGAAAGATCGCCGAACCCCGTGGAAGCCAATTGGCCGATGTCGTCCCAATTGGCGCTCTTGGCGGTGCAGCCCATCAGCGCCACAGACATCATAAAAGGCAGATGGCTGACTGCGGCCACAAAGCTATCGTGCTCTTCCACTCCGATGAAGAACGGCTTGGCGCCGATCGACTCGGCCAGAGTCGTGATCGAGGAGACGGCGGCTTTCTCGGCATTGACACTGGGAACTATGCAGTAGGCCTTGCCCTTGAACATGTCGCCGTCGGCGTTCTCCGGGCCGCTTAGTTCCTTGCCGGCCATGGGGTGACCGCCCACGAAGCTGACGTGCTTGGGGAGCACCTCTTCGGCCCATTGCAGCACCAATCGCTTGGAGCTGGCCACGTCCGTTACCACGCACCCTTCTTCAAAATCGTTGGCGGCGGATTCCATCATCTCCCGCATCGCCATGATCGGGGTGGCGAACACGACCAAGTCGGCCCCTCTGATGACGTTGGCCAGGCGGGCTTCAACCTTCTTGAACGCTCCGGTTTTTTTGGCGACGGCGCGGGCGGTATTGTCGTAATCGGTGCCAACGACATCCACCTTGAGATTGGAGTTTTTTATGGCCAAGGCCAAGGAGGTGCCGATAAGGCCTGTACCTACGATCGCAATTGTGGTCAAAGATCCCTCCGGTGACGACCTGGTTGGCTCTATCCACCCGGTATGCTCTTTTTGATACCGGGGGCCGCCAGCCTGACTGGGAATCTATCTTACACTATTGGATGCGCGCTAGAAAACTTGAATCACGGGGCCGCCGGAAAATCTTGGCGGAGAAGGAATCGGAGACCTATATAGGCCCCGGTTATAAACGGGAGGCCAAGGCCGCCTCAACGATGTCGGTGCGGACCACCTTGCTGTAGGGTTGCCGCTCCTTGGCAAGCCCGGCGGCGATGAGTATGTCGTGGAGGTTTTCGTATTCGGGCTGTGCCAGAAGCGGGTCCGTTGGCCAATTGTCCTGGTCCTTCAGCCTGGCAACCGATTTAACCACCAGTTCCAAACTCACCTGGGGAAAGAAGCCGGCCACCGCTTCGCCAACCTCTTGGGCGTCGTTGGCCGCCAGCCAGTCCAGGGCATTGGCAAAGCCGGCCGTGAACCGATGGACGGTCTCCGGCTGGGACTCCAGGAACCGGTTGGTCGCCGCGAAAGAACTGTAGGCCAGGTGCCCGTTCTCGGGGCCCAGGGCTGCCGCCACATGCCCCGTGCCGTCGTCCAGCAGTTGTTCCGCTGCGGGTTGGGGCACGTGGATAAACTCGGCTTGGTTCTCACGGAATGCGGCTATGGCTTCATCCAGAGACAACCCGGTGACCAGGTCCAACTCCTCCGGCTCAACGCCATGCCGGCGCAGTGCGAATTGGAGCGAGGCCCAGGGCATGGGAGAGAATCCCACGGGGATCAATCGGGCGCCCTTCAGCGACTCCCATCGAAATGGTTCCTGTTTGGTCCGGCTCAAGACGAAGAACCCGTCCCTGGAATTGATCTTGGCGAAGTGGACCGGGACCGTTTCCGCCCCCCAATCGGAGGCGATGATGGACCGCATGATGCCGCTCTGAGCGATGTCTGCTCCGCCCTGGTTCAGGGCGCTCATGGGATGGGCGAACTCGGGCGGGCAGGTCTTGAAATCAACGTCCAGACCCTCTTTCTCCAGGAAACCACCGGCCACCGAAACGTAGATCGGAGTGTAGAACACGGAACGGAAGGTCTCGATGAGCCTCAGTGGCAGACGGTTACTGATGGAAGGCAAGTTGTCTCCTTTAATTCCGCCGGTGGGTCCGCCGAATGCGGGGACCGGGTGGACCTGTGCGCTAGGGGCGGCTAGGCGTTGCGCTTAGGCCTCAAGGAAGGGTAGCAGTGCGCCCAGGAAAGCCTCGGGGTCCTCCACCTGGGGGATATGGCCCAGTCCGGGCAAAACCACCTTCTGGGCGTTGACGATATTGTTGTGTAGGAGCTCCTCGCCTTCCCGCAGCCGGTCAACCTCGCCGTAGAGCACCATGGTGGAGGAGGCTTTGATCCTGGGAAGCCGGGACATGATATCGTAGTGCGCCAGGGCCTCCATCAGTTTTCCGACCCACACACCGGCCTTGGCCCGGCTTTGGTTGTTGGCGTTCAGCCATTCTTGCCTGGGGTTGGCGAAAGTCGTTGCTTCCTTCAAGCCTTTTAGGGTTCGCGGCTTGGGCATCCCTTTTGCATCGAATTGACTGGCTGCTTCCTTCAACCGCTCCTTGGCTGTGCGTGGGCCCCAGACTGGGCACCCCACCAGCACCAGTTTGTCCACCCGTTCCGGGAAGCTGGCGGCGGTCTCGGCCGCCAGGACTGCGCCCACCGAGTTCCCGACGATATGGGCCCGGTGGATATTCAGCACCTGACAGGCGTGGTCGAGGGCCTGGGCGTAATCGGGAAGATTGAAATGACGATTGGGCTTGTCCGAATTGCCGTGCCCCAGCATGTCAAAGGCGTAGCAAGTGTAGCTTTGGGCCAGGGAATCAATCACACCTTCCCAGGTCCAGATGGATGTGCCCAAAGGGTGGAGCAGGACGACCGGATACCCGCTCCCCTTCTTAACGAAGTGCATGTTTCCCGATGGGGTGGGAACGGTATCGGTCAGGTCACGGCGTACGAACATGGAGCCCTTCTCCTAAATCGCCTTGCGGAACGGGTAATTGGATTACATAACGGGCGAGTCAGGCGCGTATGGTACTCACCGTCAGGCGCTCTGTCAATTTGGCTACGGCGGCAATTTCCGGTTGACCTTTTAAGCCTGGTGTGGAAGAATTTAAACCGGAGCGGGCGCCCTCCCACCCGGACATGTGGTGGCGGGATGCACGCCCAGGCCCCAGTTTCTCTCTTGCTTGGAGAATACCCAGAAACCGCGACGCCGGCCCGCAACAACTAAAGGGTCAAGGGGGCAGGGTGATGGGTGAACCTACTTGGACCCGGGAAAAACTTCGGCGGCTGGTCCACCGGGAGATCGGAGACTACCGGCTGATCATTGTCTCCAACCGCCAGCCTTACGTCCATGATCTTGTTGGCGGCGAGCTTAGCTATGCCTCTCCTGCTGGCGGGTTGACCACCGCCATCGACCCTCTGATGCAAGAATGCGGTGGCACTTGGGTCGCCTATGGGGGCGGCAAAGGCGACTGGCTGGCCGTGGACGACCAGAACCGCATCCAGGTCCCTCCCGACGACCCTTCCTACACCCTTAGGCTGGTTTGGCTCACCGAGCAACAGCAGCAGGGGTATTACTACGGTTTCTCCAATGAAGGCCTGTGGCCGCTGTGTCACAACGCGTTCGTCGAGCCAACCTTCAAATCCTCTGACTGGGAGACCTACAAGGCAGTGAACAACGAGTTCGCCAACGCTGTCTTGGACGAGGTTGACGGCCGCCCCGCCGCCGTTTTCACCCAGGACTATCACTTGGCCTTACTGCCCCGCCTGCTGCGGGAGGCGGACCCGGATATCATCACTGGCCAGTTCTGGCATATACCCTGGCCCACCTATGAGATATTCCGTATCTGTCCGTGGGGCGACCAACTCCTGGATGGCCTTTTGGGCAACGACCTCTTGGGCTTCCACATCGGAGACCACTGCGACAATTTCATGGAGGCCGCATACCGGGTGCTGGGGGCCCGGGTCCACGACGAGTACAACTTGGTCTATCAAAGGGACGAGCCGACCCTGGTCAGGCCATTCCCCATCAGCGTCGATTTCGAGCAGATAACCCAGGAGTCTCAGAGCCCCGAGGTGACCGCCGAGGTTGAAAGATTGACTGAGGAGATGGGGCTGGGAGGCATGATCGTAGGTCTTGGCATCGACCGTATCGACTACACAAAGGGCATCCCCCACCGGATCCGCGCCTTCGGGCGGTTCTTGGAGAAGTACCCCGATTATGTGGGAAAGATCGTGTTCATCCAGGCCGGGGTGATGAGCCGGACCGACATCGATGCATACCAACTCCTCTCGGACCAGATAGATGAAGAGTTGGACAAGGTCAACAGCCGCTTCGGGACCGATAATTGGCTGCCCATCATGTATCTGCCTGACGACCTGCCTTCGGTCACCCTGGCGGCGCTGCGGCGGATCGCCAATTTCTGCGTGGTCAGTTCCCTGCACGACGGAATGAACCTGGTGGCCAAGGAATACGTGGCCAGCAGGTTCGATGAAGACGGAGTGTTGATCCTGAGTCCATTCACCGGGGCTGCCAGCGAGTTGACCGATTCCGTGATCGTGAACCCCTACGCCACCGAGGAGTTCGCCACGGCCATCTGCGAGGCCGTGGAGATGCCCTACGAGATGCGGCACGACCGGATGGTGCGGATGCGCAGCGTGGTTGAGGAGAACAACATCTACATGTGGGCCGCCCGCCTCTTTGTCGATCTGATGCAGGGCACCCGCCGTTCCCGCCGCCCGATCCGCAGCTTCTAGTCCGGCCGCTCATCCGATGCCCCATCTGCTCAACATCTGGCCCACCGTGAGCCGCCAATTGGCGGGCTCGCCCCGAGTCCTGCTGCTGTTCGACTATGACGGCACCCTTACGCCGATCGTCGCCCGCCCTGAGATCGCAACGCTGTCTGATGAAATGCGCCGGTCGCTGTCGGTCCTGGCCGCCATGGACCGGTTTGTCGTGGGTGTCGTCAGCGGCCGAGGCCTAGCCGATCTGGAGGCTTTGGTGGCCATCCCCGGGCTGGTCTACGCGGGCAATCACGGTTTGGAGATGCGCGGCGGAGGGATGGATTTTTTGCATCCGGAAGCCCTGGCCTTCGAGGCGTCCCTGGCCGAGGTTGCCCGGTTGTTGGAGCGGGCGTTGGCGGAGGTTCCCGGCATCTTGGTGGATAACAAGCGGCTGACGCTCAGTGTCCATTTCAGGAGCACGCCCGATTCATACAGCGCCCAGGTGAACGCCACGGTTCTGACCACCGCCGCTCCCTTTGTGGAAGCCGGACAGATGAAGATCACCAGAGGCAAAAAGCTGTTGGAGGTCAGGCCCAACCTGGACTGGGGAAAGGGCAAGGCCATCGAGAAGATACGCGAAGATTGCGGAGATAACCCGCTAACAATGTTCTTCGGAGACGACGCGACCGACGAAGATGGTTTTGCCGTGGTGCAGAATGCGGGCGGATTGGCGGTGTTTATCGGCCCGCCCCGGCACGGAACTATCGCGCTGCACCAGTTGGATACCCCCGCGGAAGTTGGCCAGGTGCTGGCGCTGTTGGCCCGGCTGGACCAGCCGGCTGAATCAACTGGGACGGGGGTCTAGAGCCGCCCGTTCTCTTCCACCTGGGCCAACTTTTCCAACCGTCTTTGGAACCGGGGCTCGGGTATGAAGCGGGCGTTCAAGAAGGCCTCCAAAACACCCTTGGCCAACTCGATCCCGATGACCCGGCCGCCGATGCAGACCACGTTCATGTCGTCGTGTTCGACGCCCTGGCGGGCCGTATAGGTATCGTGGCAGAGGCAGGCCCGGATGCCCTTCACCTTGTTGGCTGTGATGCAGGCGCCGACCCCGCTGCCGCAGATGACGACGCCCCTTTCCGCCTCTCCCGAGCATAAGGAATGGGCCACGGCGACGGCGAAATCGGGGTAATCGTCGTCGGGGTCTAGGACATGGGCTCCGATGTCATTGACCTGGTGTCCTTCCGACTCCAGCCACCTGACAATCTCCCCCTTCAATTCAAAACCAGCGTGGTCCGCGCCGATGGCCACTTTCATCAAGTTACTCCGTCCGGACAGTTAACCCAGCATAACCATAGTGCCTATCACGTGCAAGGCCGTTGGGGACAATTCGTGCCTGAATTTTTCAGAGACTGCTCAATTGGTTTAGCCCATGTGGTTTAGATAGAATGCAGCCCAGAGTATTCAGGCCCCACGGCCAGAATCGGTTCCCATCAATCTCGGCTTATGCTAGAATGCCCTCGCTTCAGATTGCCCCGTGGTTTTTTGAAGCGCTTGATAGGGCGCTTCATAGTCCGCGTTTTTGATTCAAATCCAGATGTCGTGCTGATGATCAAAGCGGTCTCATTTGACTTCTACAACACCCTGGTCCGGTTCTGGCCTCCCCTTGAGGAGATACAGCAGGCCGCCTGCCACGAACTGGGGCTGACCGTCCGGGAGGACGCCATCACCCGCGGCTATGCCGTGGCCGATGTGCTATTCAACCGGGAGAACGAAGACCGCCCACTATCCGACCGTTCCGATGAGGACCGCCTCGAATTCTTTGGACGTTACGAGCAGTTGATACTGGAAACCGCCGGTGTTTCCGTATCCCTGGACCTGGCCAAAAGGGTCTGGAAGATGGCGATGACGGTCCCCAAGGACTTTGTCCCCTTCAACGATGCCGTGCCCGCGCTGAAGCAATTGAAAGAGGCGGGTTACAAAGTAGGGGTGATCACCAACCTGCGCCGGGACCTTGGTGAACTGTGCCGGCGGGTTGGACTGGCGCCCTACCTGGACTTCACGGTGGGTTCGGAAGAAGTAGGGATGGAAAAACCCCACCCGCCCATATTCATGGCCGCCCTGAAGCGGGTTGGCGCCGAGCCCCAGGAAGTAGTCCATGTTGGCGACCAACTCCGTTCCGACGTCATGGGCGCCCAAGGCGTGGGGATGCAGGCGGTCCTCATCGACAGGAACGGTTACGGCCCCGAAGCCGTGGACTGTCCAACGATCGCCAGCCTGTCTGAGTTGGTCAAACTCCTGGAATGCCTGAACCAGGCCTGAGGCCAAACTATCTGTGGTGGCTATCCCCCGGTTGATGATACCCTGTTAGGGTATTTATTTCAGACAGTCGGCCATACGGCTGGCAATGCGGCCGGCGCCGCGCTGCGCCGTGCCCGGCAGGAGGGGCCTGATGGCGGAAGAATCCCAGACCACCAAGCAGGACAACGAACCGGTCCGTATCGCGGTTTGGTACGACTATATTTGACCCTGGTGCTACGTCGGCCTGGAGCGGGTCGACAAGTTGGCCAACGAGTACGAGATAGCCGTTGAAGGGAAGGCTTATCTGCTGCGGCCCGACACCCCCAAGGAAGGCGTCGAACGGCCCCAGCGTTCCGGCGAGACCGCCGACGAACTGTCTGAACCGCTGCGGGGCCAGGCCAAAGACGCCGGGCTGATCATGAAGCCTCCGCGCAGGACTCCTAATACCTTGTACGCCTTGGAAGCCACGGAGTACGCCCAGCAACACGGCAAGTTCCTTGAGTTCCACCACGCCGCGTACAAAGCATTCTGGGAAGACCGGCGGGACCTGGGCGAGCTTGAAGTGCTCCACGCGGTGGCCCACGAGGTGGGATTGGACGCCGACGAGATGGTGAAAGACCTGGAAGAGAAGACCTATGCCGAGACCGTTATGGGCCAGTATCAAGAGGCTCTTAAGTACGGGATCAGCGGCATCCCAACCTTCTTGGTGGGGAACCTTCTTTTCACTGGAGCCCATCCTTACAACATCTTCAAATCAGCCATAGAGCGCTTCCTGAACGAGGGAGTCCCGCCAGCTTCAGAGTGATTACACGGTTCCGGGTACCGCTTAAAAGCGCGGATGGACCATGCACCATCTGTTTCGGAACTCCGCCACTGGCGTAGCGGCGGGGTTCTAACCCGCTCTTGCATGCGTAAGCCAGGCTCCTAACGGCCAAGGCATTCCCGGGCTGTCACGCCTCTCCTTAAGAAGGGCCTCTTCGTTTCAGCAACCACCGGGGCGAAATAAAGGGGCAGGTTAGAAACCTGCCCCTACTTCATTTCCCAGAGATTGGTCACCCTGTTGTGTTCGTTTGAGCGACACCTGGGATGCCTGATGCTTGTGTTTCTAAATTTGCGTTCCTGGGTCAGTCGTCGGCGGGAGCTGGCGCCAGAGAAGGACCGCCCTGGGCCGACTCTTCATCATCGTCGATTGGAAGACCGTAGTTGACCGCGTAGAGCCTGGCGTAAACCCCGCCCTTTTTGGCCAGCAGTTCTTCGTGGTTTCCCATCTCCACCAACTTGCCGTGGTCCAACACCACGATATTGTCGGCGTTCCGCACTGTGGAGAGCCGGTGGGCGATCACTATGGATGTCCGTCCCCTCAACACCCTTTGCAAAGCCCGTTGAATCAGCACCTCGGTATGGGTGTCGATGTTGGCGGTGGCCTCGTCCAGAATGATAACCCGCGGGTTTCCCACCACCGCCCGGGCGAAGCTGAGCAACTGCCGCTGACCCACGCTCAGGTTGACGCCCCGTTCGGCCAGCACCGTGTCGTACCCTTGGCCAAGGGCCATGATAAAGTCATGGGCCCCAACCGTCTGGGCGGCGGCTACAACGTCGTCGTCGGAGGCGTCTTCGTAGTTGTAGCGGATGTTGTCGGCCACGCTGCCGGAAAACAAGTACGGTTCCTGCAGCACCATGCTCATCTGGCTGACCAGGGAATGCCGGGTAACGTCCCGGATGTCGTGGCCGTCCACGGTGATGCGGCCGCTAGTGACGTCGGCGAACCGGTGTATCAGGGTGACCAATGTGCTCTTGCCGGCCCCGGTGGAGCCGACCAAAGCCACATTCTCTCCGGGTTTGATGTGCAGGTTGATCCCCTTCAAAACGTCAATACCATCGACGTATTGGAAGTCCACGTCTTCGAACTTGATCTCGCCTTTGATCTCAGGCAGCGTGATGGCGCCGGGTTTGTCCACCACCTCCGGTTTCAGGTCCAAGACCTCAAAGATACGGACTCCGGCGGCCATCGCCCGCTGCAATTGGCTGTATTGCATGGTCAGGTGGCGCACCGGCTCGAAGAACCGTTGGATATAGAGGGCGAAGGCCAACAACACCGCCCATTCAAGGTTTCCGTTGTTGAACATGATGCCGCCCACCAGGACGACCCCGAACCCCATTCCAACCCCCATCAGGACTTCCACAAAGGGCTGGAGCGCGCCGGAGTACCGGCTGGCTTCCAGGTTGGCGTTCAGGTGCTCGCTGTTCAGCTCGTCAAAGTGCTCCATATTGGCTTCCTGCCGGTTGAAGCTCTCCACGACCCGGACCCCGGTGATGTTCTGGTTGTACTCGCCGTTGACCATGGCGATGGCCCGGCGGATGCGCATGAAGGAGTGCCGGGCAAATTTCTGCCAGTATCCCAGCACGAAGAAAAGCACCGGCAGGATGCTCAGGCTAATCATGGCTAGCCGCCAGTCGATCCACAGCATGATGGCGATGATGCCAACCAGGCTGAGCATGTCGGAAAGGCTCTGGACGATCAGCTCAAAGGTCTCCTGGAGCTGGAGAACGTCGCTCTGGCTCCGGGACATGATGCGGCCCACCGGCGTGCGGTGGAAGAAGGAGGGCGAAAGCTCCTGCAGGTGATTGAACATGCCAGTGCGCAGGGAAAAAAGGATACCCTGCCCGACTTTGGGGATGTAGATGAATTGGACGAAGTTCGCCCCGAAATGAAGGACGGTGACACCTGCGAATAAGAGGCCGATGATGTGCAGCCGCGAAACGTCTCCGGGTTCTATCGCCCAGACGATGCCTTTCATCACCAGCCAAGGGATGGCCACGTTGCCCAAGGTATAGAGGAGCACGGCCAACACGGAGATGAGGGCGTCCCGTTTGTAGGGCCAGATATAGGTCATCAACCGGACAACGACCTTGTGGTCGTAGGCCGCGCCGACGATGGTCTCGTCGGACAGGCTGTCCATGTTGGCGACGTTCATCCCGTGGGCGCCTATGCCCCGCATACCGCCCATCATGCCGCCGACTCCGCCTCCCGGCCCAGCAGCTCTCATCAGTCGTCTCCTATCTCAGAAGCCAGCCGTGGGCTACCGGCGCCCCCGGTTTGAATTTCCTTATCCGGCGTTATCGAGGCGTCCAACAGCAGTTCCTCTTGCGGCTGCAATTGCAGGTCGTAGATATCCCGGTAGAAACTGTTTGCCGCAAGGAGCTCTTCATGGGTCCCTTGCTCAGCGATCTGGCCGTCTTTCAGCACAACGATCAGGTCGGCTTCACGGACGGTGCTCAGCCGGTGGGCAATGACGAATGTTGTCCGGTCTTTCATCACGTTGACCATCGCCCGGTGAATCATCCGTTCTGTTTCCACGTCCACGCTGGACGTGGAGTCGTCCAAGATCAAAACCGGAGGGTCGGTCAAGATGCTGCGTGCGATGGACAGCCGTTGGCGCTGGCCTCCGGAAAGGGTTGAGCCGCGTTCTCCGACCCAGGTGTCGTAGCCGTCTGGCAGGGAATCGATGTGGTCGTGGAGCTGGGCCACCGTGGCGGCTTCGATCACAGCTTCCCGGGTGGCGTCTTTCACCCCGTAGGCGATGTTGTCGTGGATGGTGGCGCTGAACAGGAATACATCCTGTTGCACGATTCCAACGTTGTGCCGCAGGGACTCCAAGGTGAAGTCCCGGATGTCCTGGCCGTCGATCGTGATACGCCCTTCTGAGACATCGTAGAACCGTGGCAGCAGGTTGACTATGGTGCTCTTGCCGCTGCCGGGGGCGCCCAGGATGGCGGTTATCTGACCCGGCTCGGCCGCGATGCTGAGGTGCTGCAACGCCGGCATCCGTGACTCGTAGGCGAAGGACACATCTTCAAACTCCACGCGTCCCTGAGGTCTATCCAATACTCTGGCGTCCGGCTTCTCCACCACCGGAGACTCGGCGTCTATCACATCGAAGATCCGGCCTCCAGACGTGATGGCTCTGGAGAACGAATTGATGATGAAAGAGGACATTCTGATGGGGAAGGTCAACTGGCTTAGATAGAGGATGAACTTGGTCAGGCCGCCCTCGGTCAGGTTTCCCCGGATAACTTCCCAGCCGCCGTACCAAAGGATCAGACCCATGCCCGAGGTAAAGAACAAGGTCATCCAGGCGCTGTTGGTTCCCTGCAGCCGCTCTGACTGGTAGTACTCTTCCCGGAGCTCTTGGGCTTTCTTGGCGAACTTCTTCTTCTCGAACTCCTCGGAGGCAAAGGCCTTCACCACGTGGATGCCCACCAGGTTTTCCTGAAGGATGGTAACCGCTTCGCCCATCCGCAGTTGGACCTGCAGCCACATGCGCCGCAGCCTTCCCATGACGATGGAAGACCGTATCACGATGAAGGGCACGAAGGACAAACTGATGAGGGTGAGTTCCCAGTTCATAAAGCTCAGTATCAAGATAAGGGCGATCACCCGGACCACCACTTCCAGCGCACGGACCAAGCCCATGTTGACGAACCGACGGATGGCTTCGACGTCCGCCGTGGCCTTGGACATCAGTTCGCCGGTGTGTTCCTTATCGTGGTAGGCGAAACTCAGGTGCTGGAGTTTGTCGTAGAAACGGTTGCGGATTTCGTAGGAGACTTTCTGGGACAGGGAGTCCGTGCAGTAGGTGCGGGCGAAATCCAGAAAGCCCCTTAACAGGCTGACGCCAAGCAGGGCGAGAGCGAAGTAGGTAAGGGTGCGGGTGCTGACTGATTCGCCGGAGACCAAGAGGTCGATGGCTTCGCCGAATATCTCGGGTATGAGCAAGGACACGCCGATGGCGGCGAGGAAGCTCAGATAGGCTAAGATCAGACGGGCGCGGAATTGCCAGGCGATCTTGGTGATTCGGACGAGGATCTGCATCTAATAGTTCTTGACTGTTCCACCTACCGCAGAAAAGGGTTACGTCGCGGCCGTCGAAAATCGACGCGCCGTTCTATAAGGCTGAATGCGGAACGGAAATTTGAACTGCCCGGTATTGGAATCCATTCCTGACGCCGTACCTGACAGTGAACCAATCATAAACCCTAAGACGCGGCCAGTTCAAGCTGAGCGCGGGCCTGATGTGGTGGGCCGGGCCTCGGTAGATCGACATAACAAGGGCCTCCGCCGTTTCCAGCGGAGGCCCTTTCGACAGCGGATAGACGTGAACTGGGTGGTTAGATCACGGTTTCATGGCCCGGATATTGGCTCCCATCGTTTCGAAGGCGTGAGCGCTCGCCTCGCCTCCCGCGCCCAAGAACACATCTTTGGTGGAAACCAGTTCCACATCCGACAGGCCGGAACTCTGGATGGCGTCCAGGTACTCTCCTTCCAGGAGAGCGCCGCCGATTCAAGCGGTCCAGAGGTCAACGTTTTTCTTGGCTTCATCGGGCACCTGCTTGTAGACCACGATGTCGGCCAGATACAGCCGTCCGCCGGGCTTCAAGACGCGGAACACTTCATTGAAAACCGCGTATTTGTCGGGAGTCAGGTTGATCACGCCGTTGGAGATGACCACGTCCACCGACCCGTCCGGGGCCGGCAGTTCCTCGGCGTAGCCTTTTTTGAATTCCAGTTGGGTGAGCCCCAGGTTTTTCGCGGTCTTCCGGGACCGTTGCAACATGGCGTCGGTCATATCCACGCCAATCACCTTGCCGGCGGGACCAACCAGTTTGGCGGCGATCATGCAGTCGAAGCCACACCCGGAGCCGATGTCCAGCACCGTTTCGCCCGTGGCGATCTCGCCCACGGAGAAAGGATTGCCCACACCGGCGAAAGACTCTACCGCCTCGTCCGGCAGGCCGTCCAAAAGCTGTTCGGGGTATTCCAGAATCTTGGCCAACGGCAGGCCGTGATGGAAGTGAAAGGTCAGTTCGGGGTTGCTCGCAACTTCGGTGTATTTCTCCTGGATCTCTTTGCGCAGTATGTCTACTTTCGGTGCAACTTGAGTGGCCATATCCGTCCTCCAAACTAAACGCAGTCTCCAACAATAGTAGAACCGGTCGCCTAGGCGTTATCTGTGAGCAATTATATCAGCCGCCAGGGTTTTGGGATTATTGGTGCGGGCGTTCCTGCTGGTCCGCAGGATCTCCGCGTCGGCGAACCCGGCATTCCGGAACTCGGCTAGGAAGGGCACCCCTTCCTTGGCGCCGGCAACTCAAGAGAACCAGTTTGCGAGGCCGGCCCTTTCATCTTCGTCCATCGGCTCGCGGAGAACTATCTCCGCGCCGTACAGCGCTCCTCCAGGCCGGATGACCCGGGCCAGTTCTTGGAAAAGGCCGTACCGGTTTGGGTTGAGGTTGAAGATCCCGTTCACCAAGGCGACGTCGAATGTGCCGTCGGCGAATGGGATCTGCTGCCCTTCCGCCTCCCGGAAATCCACATTGACCGCACGGGCCTCGGCGGCTCCAGCACGGGCATGGGACAACATCGATGGGCTGAAATCCACTCCATAAACCCGGCCCGTGGGCCCGGTCTTCGCCGCCGCGATCAACGCGTCGGTGCCCCCTCCACAGCCAAAATCCAAGACTGTGGACCCGGCCGGTATCTCGGCGAAAACGGAAACGTTGGATACGCCGGTAAAGCGGTCAACAGACGATCGAGGGAGGCTTCGCAACAGGTCTTCCGGGTATCCAATGCTCAGGGCGAAGTCGAATCCGAGAGGGAATGGATGGGAGTCTCCGGGGCTGTCCGCGGCCTGGGAATAGGCCTCCCGGACCTTGTCTAGCAACTCGTCCGCCAATGTCGAGTCAATCTGCATGCACCATTCTCCGAAACCCGGAATATCCGGAGTCTACCGGGCCGCGCGCATAAAGACAAATAAAATATGTCAATATATCAAATATATCTAGGCTTATAGTTCGGCAACAAAGCAGGCCGGAGGTCATCAGGGAATTTGGATTGGCCCGGCAAAAATTCCGGGTTCAAGGGGCCGGAAGACTGGGCGCATGGAATCTGCCCGGGTTTGAGACTAGATGGGGATTACATGTGGTCTGGGGCGCTCATGCCCATCAGTTCCAAGGAGCGGCGGAACACTATCTGGGCCGATTCCACCAACTTCAAACGGGCGGCGGTTATGGCGTTATCCTCCTCTTTGGAGGAGACCACCCGGCAGTTCTCGTAGAAGGCGTGGAAGGCGTTTGCCAGCTCGGTGGCGTAGTGGGGTAGGTGGTGGGCTTCCAGGGTTTTGGCCATCTGGTCCACCAACTCCGGGAGCTGCAGTATGGCTCGGATCAACTCGAGCTCACTGGGATGGGTCAACAGGCTGACATCGCCATTGCTCCAATCGATGTTCCGCTCCCGGGCCAGTTTGATTATGCTGGAGTTCCGGGCGTGAGCGTATTGCACGTAATAAACCGGATTCTCGGAAGACTCTTTCTTGGCTAAGTCCAGGTCAAATTCCATCTGGGTTGACGGGGCCCGGGCCAGGAAGAAAAATCGGCAGGCGTCCGTGCCAACCTCATCGGCCAGTTCCTTCAGCGTCACCAGGTTCCCTTCGCGTTTGCCCATCCGCACAACTTCATCGCCACGGCGCAAGGTCACCATCTGAGAGATGAGCACGGTGAGGCGGTCGCGCTCGATGCCCAACGCTTCCACCGCCGACTTCATCCGTGGAACGTGACCCTGGTGGTCGGCGCCCCAGATGTCCACCACGACGTCAAAACCGCGTTTGACGAACTTGTTGTAGTGATAGGCGATGTCGGAAGCGAAGTATGTGGGCTCCCCTGAGGAACGGACCACCACGTTGTCTTTGTCGTCGCCCAGCATGGTGGAGTTGAACCACATCGCGCCGTCCCGTTCCGACAGATAGTTTTTTTCGCGGAGGAGATCGATGGCGGTGTCGTAATCGCCTTCTTCGAACAAGGTGCGTTCGCTGAACCAATTATCGAATTCCACCCCGATACCGGCCAGGTCTTCCCTGATAGTGCTCACCATCTTCTCGCGGCCGATGTCGCCGATCTCTTTGAGGGCCTGCTCTTCATCCTGGTCAAGAAAGCGGGACCCTTCCGAATCCGCGATCTCCTTGGCTAGGTCGAAGATGTAATCGCCCTTGTAACCATCGTCGGGCATCTCCGCTTCCCGGCCAAGAGATTGTTTGTAGGCGGCAAGGACGGATTCGTAGAACAACCGCATCTGGTTGCCGGCGTCATTCACGTAGTATTCCCGGACGACTTCATATCCGGCCGCCTCTAGGATGTTGGCCAGTGCGCTTCCCAGGACTGCTCCTCTGGTATGGCCCACGTGGACCGGCCCCGTGGGGTTGACGCTGACAAATTCCACCATCATCCGGCGGCCCTGGCCGAAGTCGACGTTGCCGAACTGGCTCCCGGCCTGTCGCACCGTCTCCACTTGTTGTTGCAGCCATGATTCCTTCAGGTAAAAATTGATGAAGCCAGGCGGCGCGGCTTCAACCCGCTCGATCACGTCGCCGGTGGGTATATGGGCGGCCAGCGACTGGGCCAAATCCAAGGGATTGATTCGCGTGGCCCGGGCCAGGCGCAGGGGCAGATTGGTGGCAAAATCGCCGTGGTCGGAGTTGCCAGGCCGCTCCACCTGGATCTCGGGCATGGTCTCCAATTGCAGCACGCCCTCTTGCCGGGCGGCCTCCAAGGCCTGGGTCACAAGCTGCTGGATGGTTTCGATCATTAACAGAGCCGGCATCGGCGGAAGGTCCTCGAGGGTTTGCCTGATTTGATTGGTTTGGCCTGGCCATGCCCGGTGCAATGAAATAGCGAAAGGCGGCCATTCAACGGCCGCCTTGCTTGGGTGGCACTAGCCTATCTTACCACATGCCAGGGGCGGCCCAGGCACGGATCAGGGCCGGAGTTGGAGCGTAAGCCCAGCCCGGTTTAACCCTCTGTTTGAAGGAGTGTCGGGAAGCAGATGTCCGGGCACGGGGCTGCCTGTTACAATTGTTGCAACGCTGATTTTCCACCTGTGCCGAGCCTGTATAAACGAGAACGCTGCCGCCGGCCGGTTACGGACCTTCACTCAGCGGACCATCTCACCCCTGGCCGATCGGCGGTTCGCGCCCTGCTTGCGCCCGGCAGGAACGT
>JACZYV010000003.1:0-49320 GCA_022570905.1 Chloroflexota bacterium | reverse complement strand
TTGTGGCGGAAAGGTCACCGTATCCGATTGTGGTAATCGATATCATACTGTACCAAAAGCTATCTCCAATCGATAACTCCGGGCGTATGCCTCTCTCGAATAGATAGAACGTCATCGCATTGCCGACAATGCTGAGGATGAGAGCAAACAATACGATACCGCCACCGAGTTTTTTCTTACGCCGGACGCGGTAAATACTCTGTAATATCAGATTTATCATGCTGTAATAAGCTCGGTGCATCTCCGTCAAGTAAATAGAATACTCATTTGCCGTCACGCACCCGGTGCTGTGCGGGACATACGCAACTCTTCAGATTTACTACCAAGACACCGGCTTTGTGGTCTTGGCCTTCGCTCTCATTGTATCGGAACAGTAGATGCTCTTCGCATGCCAAAATCTGCTGGCTGGCGAATGGATGCTCCTTCGCGAATAATTGCCCCATCTTAGAGTCCAAGTTCCACTCTTCTTGGATTGCACAATCCAATCTGGCCTGTCCGCACGCATTTACATATTTCATCTGGAGGTCCAAGAACTCTTGCCGATTCTTGTAAACGATCGGCGCGATGAAGAATCCCTCTGAGATGAAAAGGCCCAATTCGTTTTCAAAGACTTGTATCAAGTCGACCTCCGGGATCCAACCCTCCAACGCAAAGAGCAGGTTTTCTGGAATATCCTGAGATACCCGGTGGTAGTAAAAAGACTCCTCATTGAGTGACATCCTCACCGATACCGGAGTCTTCTCCCTGGTATTAAGCATCTTATCGACATCGGGCCCAGTGAGGAAAATGAAGGGTATATTACCATTTGTGGCGTCCACGACGATGTCCGAGCCGTCTAGGTGATACAACAGCGCCAGATGCTCCCAATAACGCATGTAACGTTTCGAAAAATTGAATTCGAAGGTAGTGAGGAGT
The DNA here is from genome assembly GCA_022570905.1 of Chloroflexota bacterium. Lineage (GTDB taxonomy): Bacteria > Chloroflexota > Dehalococcoidia > Lucifugimonadales > UBA3495 > UBA9611. The sequence goes on along the minus strand of JACZYV010000003.1, from coordinate 48,405 downwards.
TCTCTTAATTTTTCTTCAGGAATCGGGTTTTTAGCGTTGGGGCCCGCTAAAAGGTACTCCGACTCGTACCCCAGGCTATCTGTGAGGAATTTCAGCGCTTGGACTTTTTCCGAGCAAATGCCACCGCCACCGGCGATGATATTCAGGACCGTTTCATCCCCTGATTTAAAGATGAGTTTTTGGCCGGTGAAGCGCGAGTAACTCTCAAAGTCCGCTTCCCAGATTCGTTTAGAAATGGACCGGAGCAGCGTGAGCCTGTCCTTCGCAGAATCTAGTTCGAGGATAGAATCAGTGTCTAAAGGACTGTGGTCTCGTTCGATTGCGGACCTGATAAATCCCCAAAATGCGGGCTCGTCCTTCGCCCACCTCCTCTTTTTGAAACCTATTAAATTGCGGTCATAACCAACATTCCAGCGGTCCAACGTCAGGTCGATCACCGCAACTTCAATCTCACTTGTGTGCCCGACTCCCACTTCCGGAACCGTCCCTGCCGCTAGGGTTCGGTTGCCTTGTTTAACGATTGTTCCAGCGAACAAGTCATGAAGCTGTCCGTCGTCGTCGCTGACATATGCCAAGTCTTGGATTGCAGACAAACTTCGGGCGGACTCAGGGGTTATGCGCTGCCCTTCGAGCAACTCCTCAAATGGTGGAGATTTGAGGTATCGCTCAAGCAAACTTTCCCAGGGAATCGATGCGTCTTCTGGGTTCAGACGAACAGCGCACGTTCGTGTCGTAACTGAGTCGGTAATTTGCAAGATGTAGTTGAGTTTGTTTGTGTCCGTCATAAATAGCTAGCTTTATGCCGTTGCTTGGACCAGCCGGGTAACCAAATTTCAGGCGCCACAATCACCTTTGGTACTGAGGCATGATTATCGCAAAATTACCAACCCGGTGACTCGGGTATATATCTTGCGGGGAAGATGCGTGTCCAATAGGCATGATACAGACAATCTCGATTTCAGACAGGCTGTCCAAATTGTAGTCACAGCTAAATCGCTGGCATCGCGGGCCGCGGACCACGGCATCTCCTTTGATGATCGTTTCATCTAGGGTATTGCATCTGGTTCCACGGTCCGGCCTTCCCGTCCGGCAAATCTACCATCGTGTCACCAGATAGTCTCGTACTAACGCGGGCCACCCCGGTCCAGGTGATCTGTATGCTAAACCGGGAAATTATCGAGGTGGTGATGTAGCAACATGATTTCGAAAATGAGGCTACAATTAAATCGTCCGGCTAGACGGTGATTCTTTCACCGGCTTCGCCATCTTGTCTATCTTCGTATCGAACTCTTACCGCGTTGGAACGAATATGACACTGAAGCGTCAGGGATAGCGCCAGGGATAAGCTCAAAAGAGCGAATGTCCATCTCGGAGCCCTGAACCGTATTATGCAGCGGTTCACTGCTCGAGAGCCCTATCAGATCGGTTTTAGGGTTATACGTGAAGGCGAGACGCGCCACGTAGTCGCATATGTCGCGCACTGGGAACCCTTGCCCGCCAGCATCCCTTTCATCCTGGGAGACATCTGTAACAACCTCCAGTCGGCCCTCGAACACCTGCTCTGGCAATTCTGGCTGGATATAGACCCAACTTTCAATGGGAACGTTATCTTCCCCGTCCAGAAAACCCGTGAACTCTTCGAGGCTAACAGCCCCAGCAATATCGGCAGGCTGCCAGATAGGCAACGAACGTTGATCGAGCGGGCACAGCCTTACAACAGAGGGAACGACCTGCTCCTCATCCTGCAGGACATCAATCGAATCGATAAACACAGCCTGCTTTCCGTCGCCACCGCCACCGCACGGATGGAACAGGTACGGCTCATTGGTTACCAAACGGTGCCTGGGTACAATTTGACCACATTCACGATCCACCCAGGTACTCCGATCGAACGTGGCGCTGAACTCGCACATATCTCCATCGAGAACCTTGAGGCTACAGGTAATGGTCATTCGGCTGCGAATCTCGAATTCAATTTTCTTTTCACGCAGCCCGAAGTTGTCGCGGGGCTTGGTGTTGCCACGACGATGCGCGAGATCCGGGATGAAGTACAGTGGGTGCTCGACCAATTCGAAAACCCTGAATAAATTTTATCCAGCTAACGCCTAGCGGGCGCCGGCCGCGGAACTCCGGACGAGATTTAGCGCGCGAAGAAACCCCCTGGCCATCGATGGCCAGGGGGTTTTACAGTTCATTCGCCTACCGGTGTCTCTGCGGCCGCGATTTTAGGTGGGGATCAGGGCCGGTCTTCGGAGGGCTGATTCAACTCGATGGGATTGCCCGACGGGTCTTCCACGAGTATCTGCAGCCCGCCCACTCCGCTGAGGATATCGTTCCGGAAGATAGTTCCCTCTCCTTTCAACGTCTCCACCAAGGATGCAAGGTCGTCCACTTCAATCACCATGCGGTTCCAACCCCCCGGCTCAGGGACGCTCCCGTCCAGCATGGACCTGGCCACGGCTGGTCTGGAGGTCAGGTGCGCACGACGTGCTGAGACGCACTCGATAGTTCGCTCTTTAAACGTTCATAACCCCGAAAGCCGTTAACAAGCCGAGTCCCGAGAGGAAAGCGCCGGCGGACAGTGGCGCCAAGAAACGCCAGCATAATATGGCGAACCTATCTGAATCGCCAGGTTCCGGTGATACCACCCTTGAGAAGACGTTCAGGAGGATGCTTACCGCTAGCAAGGTCCAAGCTTCTTTCAGCAATAAAGTGAATTCCAATGAATCCGCCCTGCTGAGGAATGCGATCGAGAACCCCAATACTGTCCCACCAATGGTCAGTACTGTGTCGTTTAATTGCTGCGCCGAGGCGAAATTTATCCTGTTTTCTTGTGCCATACCCTTTCCTCCCGATATCCGATGCTCAAATCAATCGTACCCAACCTTCCGGGTACGTTCAAACATAGGGAGTCGAAGGCTGGAAGGCGTCACTGCCGCCCAGGTTCGTGGTTTCCCTGGCAACAATCGACGCACCAATAAGCCCCCGGCCATGATTGGCCGAGGGCTTGTTTACGAATCTTCACCGGCAGGCGGGGCTTTACGGGGCGCCGATCTGCGCCAACTCGGGGTCTGAGAAACCCTGGACATCGATGGTGGTGTGAGCCCTCACGTCCTGAGTCACGCTGCCCTTGAGCAACTTGGCGATGCCCTTGCGCCCGTGCGTGTACATGGCAATGAGGTCAACGCCCTCTTTCTCAGCGAAGTTCACGATGCACCCCACCACTGAATTTGAGACCACCACGGTGGCAGTTGCCTTGATGGATGCCTCGTTCAATTCGTTCGAGAGCCGGTTCAGGTGGACCAGGGCCTTGTTACGATGATCTTCCTCTACCTGGGAGCCCAGAACGGTGAAATTCCCCGTGCCTCTGGTCTTCCCAGGTGGAATTACGTGGAGCAAGATCGCCTCCCCGCCGTCGGCGACCAGACCAGACAATGCCTTGACCACACTCCGGGAAGCATCCGAGTCGTCCAAGGGTACAAGAACCTTTTGGTACATAGCGGACCTCCATCTATCCCCGATCAATGGTGTCAGTGGGCGACGCTACTTCATATGGCATAATATGTCAATATTGTGCTATATTTCACATAATAATGGCGAATATCAGCATTGAAATGCATGAATCATTCATATTGTAGTGGTATACGTATCTTATTTGATTAACTCAGATACGGACGGATGGGCCTGCAAATCACCCATTGGGTTTCGGTGGGGTTTAAGGGTCAAAGATGAACGGGGATTTAGCCGATGGGGAAGGGCGGGATGCGGAGGGGAGGACTTCACGGCCGGGTTGAGGATACTCGGCTGTATCGACGTGCGATAAGACGGGAGGTGAGGGGAAGATGGTACCCCCGGAGAGGGTCGAACTCTCGTCCCCGGCTCCGGAGGCCGGTACTCTATCCACTGAGCTACAGGGGCATTACATGCCTAAGAATAGCATGGTTGATCGATGGGCAACAAGGAAACGAAAGGCCCCAGTCTTGTTCATCGATCGGGGCCTTTCGTGGTGGGTGGTCTCTAAAGAATGTCTATGAAGATGGGGGGCGCCGGCGGTACCGGACCGGAGCCGTCCATACCGTGGATATCTTTGAACACTGCTTCTTTGAACCAGACGGCGAACGCGTCGGTTGCCTGCATCATCCCCTGCATGATGCCGGAAACGTCGTTGGCCTCGATATGGACCACCACGTAGTCTCCGTGGGGCGTCTCTTGGAGGCAGGCGATCTCCTTGGTGATACCGAGCGCACGGCGGGATGCGATGTACTCCTCTCGTCTGGGGCCCGACATTTCCTTACACGCCGCCTTCCAGGCTTCCGTTTTCCCTTCCAGGATCGGCACGGCAAAGTTGGTTGTGGCCATGGTCGCAACTCCTTCTTGAATAGATTACAGATAGTTTCCGGTAAAAATATGTCAACCTGAGCCCAACTTGACCACGGGCTATCCATTTTCACCCGCACCAACCCTCGGCCATACGGTCCCAGGCGTCGACTATTTTCGCGAGTATACCAAAATCTAGCCAGGCGGTTCGACCGCCGCATCATGGACAAAGCCCAAGCCCACCACTAGACTAGTGGCACCTTCCCGCCGAGGTTAAAACATGCCCATTTTCACGCCCGAATACCTGCATAAAGTCGCCTACCACATCTACCGCGCCAAGGGCACTCCCGACGACGAAGCGGAGACCGTGGCCAGGCACCTGGTCAAGGCCAATCTGACCGGCCACGACTCCCACGGCGTGATTCAGATCCCCACCTATGCTGAGCGTATCGACGCGGGGCATATCGTCCCCGGCGCGGAATTCGAAGTGGTCAAGGAAGCCCCCTGCACCGCCGTCATCAACGGCAACTGGGGTTTCGGCTTCGTGGTCACCGAAAAGGCCACCCGGATGGCCATCGAGAAGGCCAAGACCAACGGCGTCGCTGCCATCACCGTCCACCACCAGAGCCACATCGGCCGGCTGGGCGACTATTCCACCATGATGGCCGCGGATGGCATGATCGGCATGATCACCGCCGATTCCGGCGCGGCTCCCAAGCACGTGGCGCCCTTCGGCGGACGGGCCCGCAAGCTTGGCACCAACCCCATCTGCATCTGCATGCCCAGCAACCTGGACGGCCCGGTCTTGATGGACATGGCCTCCAGCACTGTGGCCCTGGGCAAGATTGCCTTGGCCCGCAGCCGCAAGCAGGACATACCCCTGGGCTGGATCGTGGACAAAGACGGCAACCCCACCACCGACCCCAACGATTATTACTCCGGCGGGGCCATCCTGCCGGTGGGCGGGGACCAAGGCCACAAGGGCTACGCCCTCTCATTCATGGTGGAGGTCTTCTCCGGCCTGCTCACCGGCCTGGGCTTCGGCATCGACCCCGAGGCCCGGCACAACGACGGCGTGTTCATCGCCGCCTTCAACTTGGAGCACTTCCGGCCACTGGAGGAGTTCAAGAAGGAGATGGGCGAATTCGTGGAATACATCAAAGACTCGCCGCCCGCGGCCGGCTTCAAAGAGGTGCTCTACCCCGGCGAGATCGAGTGGAAAAACGAGCAGACACGCCGCAGAGACGGCATCTTTGTGGAGGACGAGACCTGGGCCCAGCTCAGCGACCTGATGGAGTCGCTAAACGTGGAACGGGAAGTGGGCAAACCTTAACCCTGCCGGTTGATGTAAGAGTGATACAGATGAGCGGTCAAGATATCAGAGAAACCTACCTGGAAGCTGGGGAGTTCTTCGCCGGCGTGGTCGATACGATCGATATCGACGGCTTTGAAGCCCCCGCCCTGGGCGAGTGGCTGGTACGGGACCTGATCGGCCACACCTACCGCGCTTTCACAACCGTGCTGAGTTACTCCGAAAAACCCGGCGACTCGGTTGAGATCGAGCGGCCTGTCGACTATTTCCTGAAGGTGCTGGAAGGCAACGTCGACCACAAGCAGATCGCCGAGCGCGGCCGGGCCGCGGGACTGGAGATCATCGACGACCCCAAGATGATGGTCCGCGGCTTCGCCATGTACGTCAAGAACAAGCTGGACGGGCTGAGCGACGACCACATCATGGCCACCGTCGTGGGCGGTATGCGGCTCATCGATTATCTGCCCACCCGGACATTTGAGTTGATCATCCACACCATGGACCTCGCCAAAGCTCTGGGCGTGAAAGCCGAGCCGCCGGAAAACGGCATGGAAGCCACGCTTCAGATACTGGGCCAACTGGCACTGTACCGTGGTCATGCCCCCGACTTGGTCTTGGCCGCCACCGGACGCCACGGCCTGCCAGACGGTTTCTCGGTCCTCGGCTAGAGGCGTTTCGGGGCGCTGTAAACCCACTTAACCCCCTCCCCCGCGTTGCCCGGTCCAAGGCCATATGCTATAATCTCCGAGACGTAAAAGAAGAGAAGAGAGAGAAGCAAACACACATCTGATGCTAGACGGAGAGACTAAAGCGCGGATCATCAAGGAATACCAGATAAACGACAAAGACACCGGCTCAGCCGAAGTCCAAGTCGCCGTGCTAACGGAAAATATCCAGCAACTCACGGGCCATCTGCGGGAACACAAGAAGGACGTCCACTCAAGGCGCGGGCTTCTTGGTATGGTTTCCCAGAGACGTAGACTCCTCAAGTACCTCAATGCGGAAGACGTAAACCGCTATCAGACACTTATCGCCAGGCTTGGCCTGCGGCGGTAAGTCCCCTCAGAACAACACCCTTCTAGGGTGTTGTTTCTCGTCTAGCTCTCACCCCATCTATCGATTGCGCACGCTATTTATTGCGAGGTTGCCCTAGGCACATTATGGCTACACAATTAGCTAATCCCACGTCGGTCACAAGCCAGATCGGCGACAAAACCATCACCATCGAGACCGGAAAACTGGCAAACCAAGCCCACGGCAGTGTGACTGTCACTTTCGGCGAGACCATCGTGCTCGTGACGGCAGTTATGTCCAGCAAGCCCCGGGCGGAGGACATAGACTTCCTGCCCCTGACCGTTGACTACGAAGAGCGTCTTTATTCTGTCGGAAAGATCCCGGGGAGCTTCTTCCGCCGGGAAGGCCGCCCCGGACAGGACGGCACCCTGGCATCCAGGCTCACCGACCGTTCCATCCGGCCCCTGTTCCCCAAGGGTCTGCACAACGACATTCAGATCACAATTACCATACTCTCGTCCGACCTGGAAAATCCTCCCGAGATTCTGGGCATGATCGGCGCTTCAGCCGCCCTTTCCATATCCCAGATTCCCTTCAACGGTCCCATCGCCTCCTGCCGCATCGCCTATCAGGAGGGTGAATATATCCTCCACCCCACCTACGATCAGAGCAAAGAGAGCACGTTGAGCATGGTGGTCAGCAGCTCCCGCGACGCGATCTTGATGGTCGAGGCGGGCGCCAACGAGGTTTCCGAAGAAGTGATTCTGGAAGCTATCGGCAAGGCCCAAGACGCCAATACCGCCACCATCGATATGATTGAAGACCTGACCCGCCAGGTGGGTAAGCCCAAGGGCGAAGTGGAATACGACCAGGCCGCCGCCGACGCCATCATCGCCAAGATCAAAGAGATCGTCGGCTCCCGTTGGGAAGACCTCCTCAGCCGCAACCCCGGCATGTACGAGATGGACGACGGCGAACGAGAGATCTCCGCGCTGGTTACCGAACAACTGAAAGACGATTACTCCAAGAACGCCATCGGCGACGGTTTCAAAGCCGTGTTCCGGGAGGCCGTTCGAGGCCGCATCCTGCAACAGCACGTGCGTTCCGACGGTCGGGCGTTGGACCAGGTCCGCCCCATCACCTGCGACACCGGCATCCTGCCCCGCACCCACGGCACGGGACTATTCACCAGGGGCGAGACCCAGGTCCTGTCCATCGTGACGGTGGCCTCCCTGAGCTTGAAGCAAACACTGGATTCCGTGGGCCCGGACAACACCAAACGGTTCATGCACCATTACAACTTCCCGTCGTATTCCACCGGCGAAGCCCGGCGGGCCATGTCCCCCGGACGCCGTGAGATCGGACACGGGGCCTTGGCCGAACGGGCCATCCTTCCCGTCCTGCCATCGGAAGACGATTTCCCCTACGCCATCCGCATCGTTTCCGAGTGCCTCAGTTCCAACGGCAGCACGTCCATGGGCAGCGTCTGTGGCAGCTCTTTGAGTCTGATGGACGCCGGCATCCCGATCAAAGCCGCGGTGGCCGGAATCGCCATGGGCCTGATCACCGGCGATGACGGCGAGTACGCCATCCTCAGCGACATCCAAGGCCTGGAAGATTTCCTGGGTGACATGGACTTTAAAGTGGCGGGCACCGCCGCCGGCGTGAACGCCCTGCAGATGGACGTAAAGACGACGCATCTGACCTATGACATCCTGAAAGAAGCCTTGGAACAAGCGCGCCAGGGCCGCATGCACATCATGGACAAGATGAACGAGGCGATCTCCGAGACCCGTCCTCAGATGAGCGAGCACGCGCCCAAGATGGTCCGTCTGAAGATCAAGGTCGAGAAGATCGGTGCGCTCATCGGTCCTGGCGGCCGCGTGATCCGGGCCATCATCGAGGAGACCGGCACTACCATCAACGTTGAAGACGACGGGTCAGTGACCATCGGCGGCGTGGATCCCGTCATGCTGGAACTGGCCCAATCCAAGGTGGACGCCCTCACCCGCGAGTTGCAGATCGGCGACATATTCACCGGCAAGGTGGTGCGCATCACCAACTTCGGCGCCTTCGTCGAATTGGTCCCCGGAAAGGACGGCCTGATCCGCAACGGCGACCTGGGCGACATGGAAGAGGAACTGTTCGAGGGTCAGGAACTCACGGTCATGATTCGCGAGATCGACTCTCAAGGACGGGTCAACCTTTCCCGCAAGGCCCTGTTTGGCGACGATAGTCCCCCGGCCCCACGGCCTGAGCCCAGCGGTGGGTTCAATCGTGACCGGGGCGGTGACCGGGGCGGCGACCGGGGTGGACGTGGTGGGTTCGGCGGTGGACGCGGTGGTTCTGGTGGCGGCGGTGGCCGTGGACCCAGCGGACCTCCCCGCAGTTCCGGAGGCTCAGGCGGCGGACGCTTCCAAGGCGGAAACCGCTAGCCGGGCGCCGTTAAATCAGCCAACCAACAGCCCCGATTTTCCATGGTTCCATGGATCATCGGGGCTGATTTATTTCTCCTAGATTCAGGCTGCGTGCTATTATCAGAGGTGGATTGGCCAGGCTAATCTTGGCCCGTGCGGAGAGGTGGTTCGACGGGCTCACCACGAACGATTCCCACACACCACCGCTCGTCCTGAGCTTGTCGAAGGGCCGGCATTAGTCAGGTTGGAATTCGAAACCACTCAACAATGCCTCCCCGTTAGGAGCAATCATGGTGTCGATAAAAGTGGTGATCAGCGGCATAACCGGCAAGATGGGCCTTGAGACAGCGGGCGCTGTGTCCAAGGAAAGCGACCTTGAATTGGTCGGTGGTTCCTGCAAGCGGGACCGGGGGCCCACGCTGGGCACGCCTAACAGCATTGTGGTCCCCATATCCACTGACTTGGATTCTCTGCTGGAAAAGACAAAACCCGGCGTGTTGGTGGACTTCACCAACGCCGCCGTGGCCATGGAGGCTGCCGCCAAGGCCGCCGCCCGGAAGATAAACATCGTCATGGGCGCCAGCGGGTTCTCCGAAGACCAACTGAAGCAGCTTGACGCCATGGCCAACGACAATGGGGTCGGCATCATCGTCGCGCCCAATTTCGCCCTGGGCGCCATCGTGCTCAAGAAGCTGGCCGAACAGGCGGCGCCCTACTTCGACTACGTGGACATCATCGAGTCCCACCACGAAGCCAAGATAGATTCGCCCTCCGGGTTCGCGCTGGCCCTGATGCGCAGCTTGGGTGATATCAAGCAGTTCACCCGCAACCAGCCGGAGAAAGAGAACCTGGCCAACACCCGGGGCGGGGAGCACAACGGGATCTCGGTCCACAGCATCCGCATGCCCGGCAAGAGCGCCCATCATGAGGTGATCTTCGGCGCGGCGGGGCAGACCCTGTCCCTGCGCCACGACACCCTGGGCCGCGACTGCTACATGCCCGGCGTGGTGCGTTGCATCCGCGACGTTGTTAGCCATCCGGGCCTTGTGATAGGCTTGGAGAACGTGCTGGGCCTCTAGGTCGTTTTAGGTTGAATCCAGGCTGATATCAGGCACGAATCTTAGAATAAACAGAGACCGCCAGTGCAGGACCTAACCATCGCCGTAGTAGGCGCCACCGGGGCGGTGGGCGCCGAATTTCTCCGCATCGTTGAGACCCGCTATTCCAGCCTGCCCAAACTGAAGTTGCTGGCGTCCAGCCGCTCGGCCGGCAAGCGCATCAGCGTGGGCGGGAAAGACCTGATCGTGGAGGAAGCGACGGAAAAGTCCTTCGACGGCGTGGATGTGGCTTTCATATCGGCCAGCGCAGAGGTCAGCCGGAGGCTCGGCCCGGCGGCGGTGGCCGCCGGCGCGGTGGTGATCGACGACGGTTCCGCATTCCGCATGGAAGACACGGTGCCCCTGGTGGTGCCCGAGGTAAATGGGGCCGACGTCGAATGGCACCAAGGAATCATCTCCATCCCCAACTGCTCCACCACTCCCTTGGTGATGGCCGCCCACCCGCTGCACCGGGCGAACCCCATCAAGCGGATAATCGCCGACACCTACCAGTCCGTCTCCGGCGCGGGCGGCGGGGCCATGGCTGACCTGCGGGAACAATCGGAGCGGCTGCTTGACGCCGACTCCAACACCAGCAAGTCCGGCGAGGGCCAGATCGCCTACAACGTCATACCCCAGATCGACCGTTTCCTGGACACGGGCTACACCTTTGAAGAGCAGAAGATGCGGCAGGAGTCTCAGAAGATCCTGCACGCCCCGGAGATACAGATATCCGCCACCTGCGTGCGGGTGCCGGTTTACATCTCCCATTCCGCCTCAGTGCACATCGAGTTCACCCGGCCGATGCCCGTGGATGAAGCGAGAGAACTTTTGACGGCCATGCCCGGCGTGACCGTGCTGGACAACCCCGAGGCGGGCGAATACCCCATGCCCTGGGACGTGGCCGGCGAGGACGACGTGTTCGTGGGGCGCATCCGGCAGGACCTGTCCCATCCCAACGGCCTGGTGTTGTGGATCGTTTCCGACAACCTGCGTAAAGGCGCGGCCCTCAACTCGCTCCAGATCGCCGAGGAACTGGTCTCCCGGGGCCGGTTGAAGCCCAAGCACACCAGTGGAGTGACCGGCTAGGCCGTACCCGCGGCAGATCCGCCCACTCTGAAGAACGGTCGAGAAACGGCCGTTTTTTCTTTCCAAGGGCCGGTGCTTTTCTGGCTTAATTCCAGGGGATGCGATATTAGGTATCCGCGGGTATAATGCAACAAATCTCCAAGACCCAGGTGCTTTTACTAGACACCTACAGGAGGCGGACATGGCAGAGATAGGCAGGCTCCTCACAGCGATGGTTACTCCCTTTGACGACAAGGGTGAGGTCGACTTTGAGCAGGCTAAGAAGCTCGCCCATGCCCTCCTCGACTCGGGCAGCGACGGCGTCGTCCTGTCCGGCACCACCGGCGAATCGCCCACCTTGACCACCGGCGAGAAGATGCGTCTCTTCGCCGAGGTCAAAGAGTCGGTTGGAGACAAGGGCGTCGTCATCGCCGGCACCGGCACCTACAGCACCGCCGAGAGTATCGAGTTGAGCCAGGAAGCAGAGAAACAGGGCGTCGATGGTCTGCTGCTGGTGGTGCCCTACTACAACAAACCCCCCCAAGAGGGGATCTACCAGCACTTCAAGGCGATCGCGGGCAAGACCAACCTGCCCTGCATCGTCTACAACATCATTGGCCGCACCGGTGTGAATATGACCGACGAGACAACGATACGGCTGAGCCAGATCGACAACATCGTCGGCACCAAGGAAGCCAGCGGCGACATGAACCAGATCGCCCGCATAATCGACGGCGCCAGCCCTGGCTTCAAGGTCTGGAGCGGCGACGACAACCAGACGTTCCTGATCATGTCCATGGGCGGCTACGGTGTGGTCAGCGTGGTGTCCCACCTGGTGGGAAACCAGATCAAACATATGATGGGCCTGCTGTTGGAGGGAGATATTGAAGGCGCCGCCTCCGAGCACCGCCGCCTGCTTCCCATCTTCCTTGGCATGTTCGTCGAGTCAAATCCCATCCCGGTGAAATATGCGGTGAACCATATCGGCTTGAAGGTCGGTGGACCCAGGCTGCCGTTGGTGCCGCCCAGCGAGAAGGCCGTGGTCCAGATCGAGAAATTACTGGACCAATTCGAGATTGACCTGCCGGTTTCTGCCTGACGGCAACGCGGCTAGATAAATGACGTTAATCGCACGTAGGGGCATCCCGATCGATCGGGATGCCCTTTTAATGTGCCACCAAGGTTGCCGAAATGAAGCAACGGTTGAGGAGAGGCAAGTTGCCCGCGAACGTCTTGTCCGGATGGAGTCCGGTTTACCAGCGTTAGGGCGGGTTGGAAACCCGCGCCTACGGGGTGAGCGGGGAAAAATCGTGAAGATTGGTTAGGTAAAGACCGGCTCCACCTGGATGGTCTCTTCCCGTCTGGGACCGGTGGATATGATCTGGACCCGGCACCCCACCAGTTCTTCGATCCGTTTCACGTAGGCCAAGGCGTTCTTTGGGAGTTGGGACAATTCCGTTGCGCTGGCGGTGGGTTGGTCCCAACCGGGCAACTCCTCGTAGACCGGTTCGCAGCGGGCCAGCAGTCCCGTGTTGGCCGGAAACCGGTCTATACGCTCGCCGTTCACCGTGTAGCCGACGCAGACCTTCACCGACTCGAAGTCGTCAAGGATATCCAAGCGGGTCAGCACCAGTCCGGTGAACCCGTTGACCAACTGACTGTATCGTCCGGCTACGCCGTCGAACCAGCCGATGCGCCGGGCCCGGCCGGTGGTCACGCCAAATTCCTGGGCCTTCTCCCTGATTTCCGACGCCTCTTCGTCCGCGATCTCCGAGGGCATTGGTCCGCCGCCCACCCGGGTGGAATAGGCCTTGAACACGCCCAGCACTCCCTTGATGGCCTGGGGGTTCAGCCCCAACCCGGTGCAGGCGCCGCCGATGGACGGAGAAGAAGAGGTGACGTAGGGGTAGGACCCGTGGTCGATGTCCAGAAGGGTGCCCTGGGCGCCCTCCAACAGTACCCTTTTGTTCTGGGCGAGCAGGTCTTGGACCAGTTGCTCGGTGGCCATGGCGTAAGGAGCCAGCTGGTCGGCCCAGATGCGGCACTTGGCCAATACGTCATCCAATGCCAGAGGTTCGCCGCCGTAGATCTTGGTGATCAGGGCGTTCTTGTACTTCAGGTTCTGTGCCACCATGGGCTCGAGCGCGTCCCAGTCCAAAAGATCGCCGACCCGTATCCCCATGCGGCCTGTTTTGTCCACGTAGGCAGGGCCGATGCCCCGGCCGGTGGTGCCGATGGCCGCCTCGCCTCTGGCTTCCTCTTCCAGGCGGTCGAGGACAATGTGGTAGGGCATGATGACGTGGGCGCGCTCGCTGATACAGAACTTGCTGGTGTCGATGCCCCGTGCCGCAATCTCGGTAAGCTCGCCAACCAACACGTCGGGGTCCACAACCACGCCGTTGCCTATGATCCCATAGACATCCGGCCAGCAGATGCCTGACGGCACCAGATGTAACTGAAAAGTGCCTTTGTCGTTGACGACCGTATGACCGGCGTTGTTGCCGCCCGCGTAGCGGACCACGCCGTCAAAATCTCCGGCAAGGTAGTCAATCACCTTCCCCTTGCCCTCGTCACCCCACTGGCCGCCGATCACGGCGTATGCCGGCATCCTTAATAGCCCGCCTTACAAAAAAACATACCCGTCCCCAGGAATGGGAAAGAGCAACACGAGTATAGCAAAATCATTTTCCATGGGAAAGTGATGGTAAGCAAGGGAAGCAAGCCTTGATTTCTACCGGCTTCGAATTAAATCGATGATGACCGAGTGGTTTTCCTCTCTGTTAACAACATTGACACTCAATTTCGACGCCAACTATAATCGCCGCGCCGCGCCCAAGAGGTAGAATGGAAACGCGGCACGGCAGCCCGATCAAATCCTGCCCAGACCGGGCGAATCATCAGGACCGGATTTTCACCATGGCCCTCAGAGAAAAACTGGAAGAAGACATCAAATCCTCCATGCGCAACCACGACCAGGCGCGCCTGGACGCCCTGCGCTTCTTTAAGAACGCCGTTCAAGCCGTTGAGAAGCAACAGAAAAAGGAATTGGACGACGCCGCCATGATTGAGGTGGCCACCAAACAAGCCAGCGACCGCCGCGACAGTATCAAGGCCTTTGAAGAAGGCGGACGGGACGCCATGGCGGCCAAAGAGGCGGCGGAACTTGTGGTCCTGCAAGAATTTCTTCCGCCGCAGATGTCCCACGAGGAGCTGAGCCAATTGATAAAAGACACCGCCGCCGAGGTTGGCGCGGCCTCTCCCCAGGACAAGGGCAAGCTCATGGGCAAGCTCATGCCTCAGGTGCGCGGCAAGGCCGACGGCGCCGTGGTCAATCAGATGGCCATGGAGTATCTGGAGTCTCTGGCCTGATGGTACTGAATTAATATGCGGTTTGGCATTTTGGTGTTTCCCGGCACCTGGAGTGACACCGACTGTTACTACCAGGTAAAGGACATCCTTGGACAGGATGCCGAATACGTCTGGCACCATGAGACCAGCCTTGACGGCTTCGATTCGGTGATCCTGCCGGGGGGGTTCTCCTACGGCGACTACCTGCGTCCCGGCGCCATGGCCAGGTTCTCCCCGGTGATGGACGCCCTGAACAAGTTTGTTGCATCCGGAAGGACGGCCATCGGCATCTGCAACGGGTTTCAGATACTCTGCGAATCCGGCCTGTTGCCCGGCGCTCTGCTGCCCAACCACCACTTGGAATACCGCTGCCAGCCGACCCATCTGCGCACCGAGCGGGCCGACACCTCCTTCACCCGGGCCTGCGCTCAGGGCCAGGTCCTGGACGTGCCGGTGTCCCACGGTGAGGGCAACTACTTCGCTGACGCCGCCACCCTGGTCCAGCTTGAAGAAGAGGGGCGGGTGGTCTTCCGGTATTGCGACGCCTCTGGCCAGGTCACGGAGGAGGCCAACCCCAACGGCTCGGCCAACAACATCGCCGGCATCATCAACGAAGCGGGCAACGTCCTGGGGATGATGCCCCATCCCGAACGGAGCTGCGAAGCCATCCTGGGCAGCACCGACGGCAACCTGATCTTTCAGTCGATCATCGAAAGCAATAGGCAGGCCTAGCCACCCCGATGGCGGCCATTGCCCTATCGATGCTTGCCGCCTTCGGGTTCGCCAGTTCAGCGGTCCTCTCCCGCCAGGGCATGCAGACCATATTTCCCCTTCCGGGCGTCATGGTCTCCCTCTTCTTCAGTTTCCTTCTTGCGTCCGTCATGGTGCTGCTGTTCGCGTTCTCCGACATCCGGGGTATACCCCAGGCAGCCATTCTCTGGATCCTCGCCCTGGGGGTGATGAACTTCCTGGGCGGCCGGTCCCAAAACTTTCTGTCGGTCAACCTGATCGGCGCTTCCCGGGCCAGTTTATTCGTATCTTCCCAGGCGCCCTTCGCCGCCGTATTCGCCGTGGTGTTCACCGGCGAGACCATCCATCCTCTGGTGGCACTGGGCACCGCCGGAGTGGTTTTCGGCCTGCTGTTCGCCAGCGGAGACTCCATAAAAGAGGGTTGGCGGACCGATAAAACGTTTTTGCTGGGCTACGTGATGGCCCTGGGGGCGGGAGCCTCCTATGGGGCCACCAACGTGATGGCCAAACATATCCTGGGGATCTACGACTCGCCGCTCATCATGACCGCCTTCAGCATGGTAATCGGTATGGCAGTGCTGTCTCCCCTGGTGGGCGCAAGCGCCGCCCATAGCGGCATAATCCGGAAAGGGAATCCCGGAGCTTCGGAGGATCACGGCATCCTGTGGTATTTGTCATCCTTCAAATACGTTGCGCTGTCCGGGCTGGCTTCGGGTGTAGCGGTGATCACCTGGTATTACGCGGTGCAGCGGGCCGACGTGGTGGTCATCAGCCCCATCGTCTCCAGCAGCCCCTTGGTCACCCTCTTGTTGGCTCACATATTCTTGACCAGATTGGAACGGGTCACCCGGCGGTTGGCCGCCGGAGCCGCGCTCACCGTCGTTGGAGTTATCTTCGTGGTGTGGGGCAGCCAATTTCAGTGACGGCGAGCACTCTCCAATACCCCGGCATCCATCGCCACGCCTGCCCAAGACTCCGCCTTTGTGGCATAATTTGTTTCGGACCTTGAACAGCCCGTTTCTGAGAAATCACGGAAAAATTAGGAGTCTCATGCCAGGAAAGATCAAGACAAAACAGATCAACCACGTCACCACCATGGTCAAAGACACCGCCAGGGCCATGAAGTTCTACAACGAACTCCTGGGCATCAAGCAGATAGAGAGCCAGGTCCCCAATCCGGAGATCACCTGGCTGCAACTGGACAACGGCATCATGGTCCACCTGATCGAGACTGACGAAGCGCCGGTGAAGCCAGAGAACACGCACCACGCCTTCGAGGTCGAGGACTTCGAGGGCACCATGAAGATACTGGAAGAAAACGGCTACGAGATCACGCGCCACGGCGTCAGGTATGACGGCCAGGGTTTCATGTTCACCCACGACCCCGACGGCAACCGGGTGGAGTTCTGCACCAGTTCCGGCTACTTCCCGGCTCCTGGCCGGCCGGCCTAGACGCCAGCCGCCAATCATTTAGGAGACACCGTGTTCGAGAAGATTCAACATATCGGGTATCTGACCCCGGACCTGGACGCCGCCGTCGCCTGGTTCGAGAAGTCCTTCGGCGCCACCAATGTTGGCGGCGGACCCTTGGGCAAGGGTTACGCCATGCCCAGCGGCGGACGCAACGCCTACATGCGCTTCGGCAATGCCGAGGCCGAACTGCTTGAGCCTGTGGATCAGACGGGCCTCTCCAGCGAAGTTCTGACCATGCACCACGTCGGCTACGTGGTGGCCGACATCGACCGGGCGATCGACGACCTAACCGCACGTGGATTCAAGTTCGCCGCCGACAAGCCCAACACCAACGTGCTGGGACAACGGCTACTCTACTTCGACTCCACAACCACCAACGGCGTGAAGATGCACATAACCCAGTTGCCGGACCAACCCGCGGAAGCCGCCAGCGGCCTTGAGATAGAGCGCATCGTACACGCGGGTTACCGGGTGAAGAATCTGGAAGAGGCGATCAAGTGGTACGTGGACAACTTCCAGGGCGAGCACCTGGGCGGCGGGCCTTCCAGGAGCGGCGGCCGCAACGCCTTTGTGAACTTCGGCCAGGTCCAGGTGGAACTGATCGAGCCCGGAGACCCCGCCAGCATGGATGCCGACCATGTGATGGACCACGTGGGCTACGTGGTGGGCGATATCCCGTCCTGCATGGGCGAGTGTCAGTCCCACGGGCTGAGATTCGTCGCCGACACGCCCATCACCAACTCGGTCGGCCAGCAGGTGCTGTACTTCGAGACCGACACCAGTATGGGGTCGCGGATGCATCTGACCCGGCTGCCGGACTAGACCCACCGCCGGCTCATCAGGTTATCCCGACACGTAGGGCGAAATGCAGTCAGACCAAGTGCGCAACATAATCCTGGTGGGTTTCATGGCCTCGGGGAAAAGCAGTGTGGGGAGGGCCCTGTCCCGCCGCTGCGGCTGGCCAAGGGTCGATGCCGATGAGGAGATAGTGTCCCGGGCCGGAAAGCCCATCACCGATATATTCCGGGATTCTGGAGAGGACGCCTTCAGAGAACTGGAACGATCGGTGGTTAGCGATATTTGCCTGGAATGCGGCCGCATCATCTCCGTGGGCGGAGGGTCATTCGTTGACGATGAGAACCGGCGCACGATGTTGGACGGCGGGACGGTTTTCTATCTCAGCGCCCGGCCCGAGACCATCCACCGGCGGGTGAGCGGAGGGAACCCCAACGCCCCGGCCCGGCCGATGCTGCGGGGAGGCGACCCGCTGGAACGCATCACCGAACTGCTGGCCCAGCGTACGCCGGCCTACTCCCAGGCCCACCACACGGTTGAAACAGACCGGCTGTCCTCGGACCAAGTGGCGCAGGCCATCTTGAAGATCTGTGGACCCGGGCTTTCGCGAAACAACTGAATCACGGAGATTAGACCATGGCCATGGCCGACAAAGACCTGGCGGCGGAGGTACATCACTCCGGCGGCTCCTATCCGGTGGTCGCCGGTTGGGGAATCATCGAAAGCTTGGGAGCCCGGTTCACGGACCTGGGGCTGACCGGCACGGCCTATATCATCACCGACGAAAACGTGATGAACCTCTACGGCCGCAAAGTCCAACGGGCGCTCCAGAAACATCGTATCCCCGCTCACTGCTTCATCATTCCGGCCGGAGAGACCAGCAAGAATTTCGATCTGGCCCAGGGCATCTACAATTGGCTGGCGGGGCTAAAGGCCGAGCGCGGCCACACCATAATCAGCGTCGGCGGCGGGGTCGTGGGAGACCTGGGCGGGTTCGTGGCGGCCACCTACCTGCGGGGTCTGCCCTTCGTGCAGGTGCCCACCAGCATGGTTGCCATGGTGGACGCATCCATCGGCGGCAAAGTCGCCGTCAACTTGCCCCAGGCTAAGAACTTGGTCGGGGCCTTCTACCAGCCCAGGGGCGTGTTTGCCGATGTGGAGACCCTCTCGACCCTGGGCAAAAGAGAATTATCTGAAGGTTGGGCCGAGGCCATCAAACACGGTTTCATCCTGGACGCCGGCCTGGTGGACGTGTTCGAGGAGCACGCCGAGGCCCTGATGAACGTGGAGCCGGAGATCTCAACCCAGGTCATCCGGCGCAGCATGGCCATCAAGGCCAAAGTGGTCAGCCAGGATGAACGGGAAACCCTGGACATCCGCATCATGTTGAATTACGGCCACACCATCGGTCACGCCCTGGAGTCATCCGCCGGGTACGGCCGGTTCTTACACGGCGAAGGCGTAGCCGTGGGGATGATGGGCGCCGCGTCCATGGCCCATGAAATGGGACTGCACTCTCAGGACCTGGTCGACCGCCAACGCCGTCTGCTGGAGCGGTTCAACCTGCCGACCTCGGCCAAGGGGGTGGTGGTGGCCGATATCCTGAACCGCATGTCCCTGGACAAGAAGATCCAGGACGGCTCCAAGCGTTGGGTGATGCTGGAAGATGTGGGGCGGCCCGTGATCCGCAATGACGTGCCCGAGGAATTGGTGGAGAAGACGGTCCGGAAACTGGTTAGCTAGCGGGGGCTCTAGCCGCCGGTTTTAGTCGTCGCCTTCCGTAGGGGCCAATTCCCGGCTCCCACTTTTGGCCTTGATCATCAATCCTCCGATGATGAGGCACGTTGCTCCCGCGACGCTCAGAAGCACCACAGAGGCCACCGTAGATAAGAATTCCACACTATCCGAGAACGTCGATATCTGTTCCAGAGCCACCGCCGCGCAGCCGCCCAAGATCGTCACTCCGAAGAGGATCCGTATACGGGCTGGCTCTACGAATCTGGTCGCTGAAGTCCCCAGTTGAGAGCCCACCGACGCCGCACTGAGCATGATGATCGTCATCTTTGGGTCGACATTGTGCGACAAAGCATAGATGAACGTTCCCCAGGACCCAGTGACGACTATCTGGAATAGGTCGGTGCCGATGGCCACGGTTGTGGGCACACCCAGTCCGTAGATCAATGCCGGCATGAGCAGGAATCCGCCTCCCGCTCCCAGTAGACCGGCGAAAAAACCCACTCCCAAGCCCACCGTCACTGGAATGAACACCGAAAGGTTTTCGATACCAGATACTGGCAAATGGACATATGTAGGGACTCTCCCCACGCCTGGCAACCAGATGGAATGGGGTGGGATACGCAGGCCCCGCACGCGCCGCGCCAGCGATGCCGTTGATATTTCTTCTCCGCCCAACTTGGCGGACCGGCGCAACCGCAGGTAATCGAAGATGATGAACCCGCCAACGACTCCCAAAAACAGGATGTACACGTAGCGGATCACCGGCCCAACGATGCCCGCTTCTTCCAAAGCGGAGTTCAATTGCTCTGCCAGGAAAACACCGGGAATCGTGCCGATCAGCATCAGCATCCCCAAACGAAAGTCCACATTGCCAAGATGGCGGTGCTTGAGGGTGTTGATGATCGAGGAGCCCATGATCAAGGCCAGGCCGGTCCCCACGGCGAAGACCGGTGGGACTCCGAAGACCAGCAGCCCTCCCGTGATCAGGAACCCACCGCCCACGCCGAAGAACCCGCTGAGGGTCCCGACCATGACGCCCAATAGCAAGAGGAGGACCGGATTGATGGCGACTTCGGCGTTGGGGAACCACATGCTAGCCGCCGTCCGCGGGGTCTTTCGCCGGTCCACCGCGCAGGGCTGCAACGGACCGGAACACCGCGGTCCAGAATAGGTGGAGACCGATGGCGGTGGCGGCGACCACGCCGACGATTAAAAACGCCCAAAGCAATGTATGATCGGAACTAAAATTGGTTAAGAATTCGTTCATCGTGGGACGGCGAGGCCTATGGCATGCGGTCTAATGGTTCTGGTTGAGCGATACTCGGCGGTAGTTAGGTGGTTGATGGGCCCAGCCCGTAGAGGATAACATAGGCCGAGCCTGCCACGGCCGTGTTTAGCAGAATAAAACCGGCCGCGGGTAGGACTAGGACTTAATTTTTGAAATGGCCCTTACGGCCATCCGTTCGTCCTGAGCCCCGTCGAAGGACCCCTGCATGGGCAAGGTCATGGTTCGACGGAGCTCACCACGAGCGGTGGCAACACGGACCATCGATGGAGATTACTAGCGCCATATGCCGGGAACCAGATTCAGCTTCCAGTTGCAGCACACCGACGGCGGCGCCAGGGCCGGCGAGCTTGAGACGCCCCACGGCAAAGCGCTCACGCCGCTCTTCATGCCGGTGGCCACCCAGGCCACGGTCAAAGGGCTGACTCCCGAAGAGGTGAGGGCGGTTGGGGCCCAGATCGTCCTGAGCAACGCCTATCACCTGTACCTGAGGCCCGGCGTGGGGACCGTGGGCAAGATGGGAGGCCTGCATCGGTTCATGGGCTGGGACGGGCCCATACTCACCGACAGCGGCGGGTTCCAGGCTTTCAGCATGGGACCGCTGCGGAAAGTAACCGACGACGGCATCCGGTTCCGCTCTCACATCGACGGCAGCGAGCACAATTTCACCCCCCAACTGGCCACGGCCAACCAGGAGGGCCTGGGCGCGGACATCGCCATGTGCTTCGACCAATGCATCGCCTACGGGGCCACGGAGAAACAAGTGCGCCAGGCCATGGAGCGCACCCATCGCTGGGCCCAGACGTGCTTCGATGTTCACCAGTCCTCGCCCACCGGCGCGGCCACGGGGCAAGCCCTGTTTGGGATCGTACAGGGGGGCACCTTTCCGGAGTTGCGGGATGAATCGGCCCGCGCCATCTCGGCCATCCCCTTTCACGGCTACGCGGTGGGCGGCCTGGCGGTGGGCGAGAACAAAGAGGATATGTACCGGTTCACCGGCCAGGTGGCGGAGTTATTGCCCAAAGACAAACCCCGTTACCTGATGGGCGTGGGCTCTCCCGAGGACCTGGTGGAGGGCGTGGCCAGGGGGATCGACATGTTTGACTGCGCTCTGCCCACCAGGGTTGCCCGGAACGGAAGCCTGTTCACACCTGAAGGGCGGGTGGACATCACCAAGTCGCGGTACGCGGAGCAGCAGGAGCCCTTGGATGAGACCTGTGACTGCTATACCTGCCGGAATTATTCAGCCGCCTACCTGCGGCACCTGTTCCGGGCCAAGGAATTGTTGGGATTGCGGCTGGCCAGCATCCACAATCTGCGTTTCGTGCTGGCGCTGATGGAACGGATCAGGACGTCGATCTTGGAGAGACGGTTCGACATCTTCCGCGGAGAATTCTTGGACGTATATCAGCCGACAGACGAGGCTGCGCGGCAGCAACAGAAAGAACGATGGCTGCGGACCCGCGGCGGGTAGCCATTCAAGTGCGGCCAGGTCTGTGGAAGGCGGGTGGGGAAGGAGCTAAAGGCCGCCGGCAACCGCCGGGACGATGCTGATCTCGTCGCCCTCTTTGGTGGAGGTGTTCAGCCCGTCTATGAACCGGACGTCCTCTCCGTTGAGGTAGATGTTTACGAAATAGCGAAGTTCACCGTCCTCATCGACCAAACGGTCTTTGAATCCGGGAAACTCACCATTCAGCTTATCCACCAACTCACCGAGATTGGCAGGTTCCACTTCTACTTTCGCCTGACCGTTGGTCATACGCCGCAGCGGCGTGGGAATTCGGACCGTGACACCCATCTGGAAAACCCTCCTCCTGATAGTTCGCCCCGTTTCAGGCGCCCCGTCAGGCGCCCCATCTTTGGACAGCCAGGGCAGGACTAACTCCTACCCGTCAATCACATCCCCGCCCACCGGGTCCACCCTCACACCCGTGGAGCTGACCCATTCCAGCCCACGCTTTATCTCCGGCTCATCGCCGTCCAGTTCCAAGACCACCCAACCCACGTCTTCGCTCACCTCGGCCCGGCGAATGTTGGTCACGATCTTGAACTTCTGGCCCAACTCGTAAATCACCGGTTGCTTCACCAAGTTTTCCTCAAAGGTGAATTTGACTCGTTGCTTGCCCATACCCGAACACCTCCCGGCTTTTAACCCCGGCTATCTCGCCCCGTTGAATACTTCTTCTAAGGTGATCTGGCCCGGCTATTTCGCCCCGTCGAATGCCTCTTCAAAAGAGCGGATGCTGGGCTTGATGCAGAGTGGGTTCACCACATGCTCCACCGCTTCCTGGGTCTTGAGTCCGTTGCCAGTGATGTAAACGACGGTCAACTCGTCGGGTTTGATAGCGCCTGACTTGGCCAGGTGCTTGAGCCCTGAGACCGTCACGCCGCCGGCCGTCTCGGTGAAGATGCCTTCCGTTTCGGCCAACAGCTTGATACCGTCTACTATATCCGATTCCGGCACCGCGTAGGCGGAACCGCCGGATCGTTCGATCACTTTGATGGCGTAGATGCCGTCGGCTGGGTTCCCGATGGCCAAGGACTTGGCCAGGCTGTTGGGCCGAACGGGAATGACCTGCGTTTGGTTATTGTTCCACGCCGTGACGATGGGAGAGCACCCTTCCGCCTGTTGCATGTGCATCTTGGTGGTGACGGCCGGATGATGAACGGTGTTTTGATCCACTCCAAAGGAACTGGACGGAATCCCATCCAACAGGCCCAAGCAGGCTAGTTCGTTGAAGCCCTTCCAGATCTTGGTGAACATGGCGCCGGATGCCGAAGGCACCACCACATGGTCCGGCAGCCGCCAGCCCAGTTGTTCCGCCACCTCGTAACCCAGGGTCTTGCTGCCCTCCGCATAATAGGGACGCATGTTGATGTTTACGAAGGCCCAGGGGTAGTCGTCGGCCAACTCGCTGCAGAGCCGGTTCACCTGGTCGTAGGTGCCGTCCACCGACACCAGCACCGGATTGTAGATGGCGGCGCCGATGATCTTGCCCCGCTCCAGGTCGGAGGGAATGAAGACCACGGCGCGGACACCGGCCCGGGCACAGTGGGCGGCCACGCTGCAGGCCAGGTTTCCAGTGGACGCGCAGGCGATGGTCGTGTAGCCGAATTCAAGGGCCTTGGTCGCCGCCACGGAGACCACCCGGTCCTTGAAAGAGAACGACGGGTTGACGCTGTCGTTCTTGATGTACAGGTTGTTGAGCCCCAGTTGCTTGCCCAGACCCCTGGCTTTGATCAGAGGGGTGTAACCCGCCATGATGTCCACGGGGTCGTCGCCCTCGGCGGGGAGCAGGTCCTTGTAACGCCAGATGCTTAGTGGTCCCTTGGCGATACTGTCTTGGCTGACCACTTCAGAGATGGTGGCGTAGTCGTACACCACTTCCAGAGGACCGAAGCAGAAATCGCATACATTCAGGGGTTCCACCGGATAATCTCTGCCGCACTCGCGGCATCTAAGTCCGTTTAAGAAAGCCAACTAGGTCGGTTCCTCCTGGCCATAAAATGACCGGCCCAAAAGCCCAAATAAGCCTGGAATCCATGCGTCCAGGCTGCCCGTGATAGTAACAAAGCCCCTATGGGATGTCAACTTGAGCCACGCCTGGCGGAGCGTTCCCGCGAGCCTGAGAAGGGGCGGGTTTCCGGTCTGGTACGTAGTGATATAATCCCCGGAGCGTTCGCACCCGTGGGCGCCAGGCGCAACCGGTACTGGTCTTTAAAACACCGATCTAGGGTGATGCTCTGATCCGAGCCCATCACATAAGCATCCTCCAGCAATTCTCGATTCCGCTGATCATTGGCGTGATCGCCGGATTGGTCTTCGCCAACATCGATATTCACGCCTACGAAGAGATGGTGGACTACCACATCTTCGGCGAAAACACCAAGATATTCGGCAAAGCGGTCACGGTCCACTTCCTCGTCAACGAGATCTTCATGGTGTTCTTCTTCGGCATCGCCACCAAGGAGATCACCGAGTCGGTCCTGCCCGGCGGAGCCCTGAACCCCATGCGTAAGGCCATCAACCCCTTGATGGGCACCCTGGGCGGGGTGGTCGGCCCAGCGGGGCTTTTCTTTCTGCTTGCCTGGATCTTCTATGGCGGGTCCAGCGATTTTAGCCTCGTGGCCAACGGCTGGGGTATCCCCACCGCCACCGACATCGCCCTGGCCTGGCTGGTGGCCCGCATCATCTTTGGGACCGGACATCCGGCGGTCAACTTCCTGCTGCTGCTGGCGGTGGCCGACGACGCCATCGGACTGGGGATCATCGCCGTCTTCTATCCGGACCCGGAATCTCCCGTGGCGCCCTCCTGGCTTTTGTTGGTGGCCGCTGGGATGGCCGTGGCCTACGTGATGCGGCGGTTCGAGGTGCGCTACTGGCTCGTCTACATCCTGATCGCCGGAGGGCTCAGTTGGGTCGGACTGGTCAAATCGTCCATCGAACCGGCCCTGGCTTTGGTGGTCATCGTACCTTTCTTGCCCGGTCCCAAGATCACCCACGGGCTGTTTGAAGATGAAGACTTCGATTTTGAACATGCTCACGCCAGCGAATCAGAGGCCGCGCCACCACAGGTTTCATCGGCGGATCCTCCCAAAGATGCGGTGGTGCTTCACCAACACCATGCGCCCCTTGACGCCTTCGAACACCAACTCAAGTTGCCCGTGGATTTTGGGCTGTTCTTTTTCGCATTCATGAACGCGGGAGTCGCTTTCGCCAGCATCACCCAGGTCACATTTATCGTGCTGATCTCGCTGATCCTCGGCAAAACCGTGGGAATCACATTATTCTCCTGGGTGGGAACGCGACTCGGCTTCCCCCTGCCCGAGGGCATGGGCAACAAACACTTATTTGTGGCCGCTATAATCGCGGGACTGGGCCTGACCGTTGCCCTGTTCGTGGCCGGCAAAGCCTACGACGACCCAGCATTTCAAGACCCGGCCAAGATGGGCGCGGTGCTCAGCGCCGGCGCGGCCGTGATCGCCTTTATCGCCGGGCGCATGCTCCGGGTCAAAGACGGCTCGGACAAGTGAATTACTCGCGCCTGCGGACGGCATCTTCAGATCTTTATTAGGAGCCCGATCAATGATTGGCGTACTCACTCACCACTGGGCGAAACCGGACAAGATCGAAGAGGCCAAGACATTGTTGGATGGCAACGGCCTGGCCCAAAGCAAGGCCCCCGGCTATGGCGTCCGCCTGACCTTCATATCCCAGGAAGACCCCACCAAGATTTCCACCCTGGTGACCTGGGACTCCAACGAGATATACGACGCCTGGCGTGCCAGCCCCGAGCGGGCCAAGGCCATGGATGGGGCCAGCGAACTGTGGTCCAAACCGGCTGAGTCCGAACGTTTCCAGATGGCTGATTAGCGTTTAGTTTTGGAGGCGGCCATGGCCAAGCGAAGTTTCTGGGCCTGGGGTATGGAGTCCGACGAACCCACCGCCGAACAGATGAAGACTGCGGCGGGTGAACTGGGCAAACGGTATAACGTTAGCCTTAACCCGGTAACGCCGCCCAGGGCAACCGGCCTTTCCCTGCGCAAACCCCGCATCGCGCCTCCGTCGTCATTGGCCGCCATCTGCGCCAGCGACGACCACGACCGGGCGGTCCACACCTACGGACGCAGCTTCCGGGACCGCATCCGGGCGTTCAATCTTGACTTTCCCAACCCGCCTGACGTGGTGGCCCGCCCGCGTAGCGAACAGGAGGTGGAAGCCGTTCTGGAGTGGTGCTCCACCTCCGGTTACGCCGCCATCCCCTATGGCGGCGGCAGTTCCACCGTGGCCGGCTTCGAACCGCCCGAGGGCTACGACGGCATCGTTACCATTGACTTGGCGGGCCTGGGCCAGGTGTTGGAGATCGATGACGTGTCCCGCTCGGCCCGCATCCAGGGAGGGGTCTACGGCCCGGCGCTGGAAGACCAATTGCGGCCCCACGGCTTCACGCTGCGCCACTATCCCCAGAGCTTTGAGTTTTCCACACTGGGCGGCTGGATCGCCACCCGTTCGGGAGGCCATTACGCCACCAACCAGACCCACATAGATGATTTTGTGGAATCGGTGCGGATGGTTACCCCGGCCGGTCTATGGGAGTCGCGGCGTCTGCCGGGCAGCGGCGCGGGCCCCAGCCCTGACCGGATGGCCATCGGCAGCGAGGGCATCTTGGGCATCATCACCGAAGCCTGGATGCGCATCCAGGCCCGCCCCGTGTTCCGGGCGTCGGCCGGGGTGACTTTCCCCACCTTCGCCGCCGGGGCCGAGGCCGCCCGCCGCATCGTGCAGACCAAACTCTGGCCCGCCAACTGCCGGCTGCTTGACCCGGTGGAGGCCGCGTCAGCCGCGGGGATGGACGGAACTAAAGCCCTGCTGTTGCTGGGCTTCGAGTCGGCCGAGATACCTCAGGGCGAGTTCATCCGCCATGCCGTGGACATCGCCCGCGAGGCCGGCGGCGACATCGACGAAGCCAACATCCGGGTCTCAGATGGAACGGGCGGACGTTCGGAAGGAGACACGGGACGCCAGGGGTCGGTGGGGGCGTGGCGCAACTCCTTCTTGAACGCCCCCTACATGAAGAACCATCAGGCTGGGTTGGGACTGGTGGCCGAGACCATGGAAACCGCCATCACCTGGGACCGTTGGCCCGCCTTGGACGAGACGGTACGGGGCGCCCTCCAAGACGCTCTGGACCGGGTCTGCGGTGGGGGCAGCGTCTCATGCCGGTTCACCCACGTTTACACCGACGGGCCGGCCCCCTACTTCACCTTTGAGGGCATGGGCCGCCTGGGCGCCGAGTTGGAGATGTACGCCGAGATCAAACAGGCGGCCTCCGACGCCATCATGGCCGCCGGCGGCACCATCACCCACCACCACGCCGTTGGACGGTTGCACCGCCCCTGGTATGACCAACAGCGCCCGGAACTGTTCGCCAAGGCGTTGAAGGCCGTCAAGCGGACCCTGGACCCCAATGGCGTGCTGAACCCAGGGCTTCTGATAGACGCCTAGCGAGGATACACGTAGGGGCAGGGTCCCGGTGGACCGGGACGCCCCTACGTTTTACGTAGATGATCGGCTCTAAATAGATGAAACCGTAACACCGTTTCGTCAAACCTCCGCGTGCTGCGTTGTACCACCCACCTCCGGCATGTACAATGTGTCAGCTACGACGGAGGTGAAATGCTTAGGTTCGGACTGAGCCCGGCCGGATTCGCCCTGGGAAAGCGCAACGTCCACTATTCCTGGGTGATTGTCGGCATCGCCTCGATCATGTGGATGACCAGTTCCGGCATGCGCTTCGCCGCCAGCTTGTTGGTGGACGAGTTCAATAAGCCCGAGTATTTCGGCTGGAGCATCGGGGCCATCACCCTCGGGTTCACCATTCAGTGGATCATATCGGGAGCACTGGGTCCCGTTTGCGGATGGCTGGGTGACCGTTATGGGGTGCGCCGGGTCATGTGGGCCGGCGGAATCCTGTTCATAGTTGGAATGGTCCTGACCGGCACGATGGTCCATCTGTGGCAGTTCTACCTATATTTTGGTGTGATCCTGGCGGCGGGGATGGCTGCATTCCAGGTCACGCTGGTCTCGGGTGTGACCCTATGGTTCCGGAAGCAACTGGGCCTGGCCATGGGGATATTGCAGGCGTTGCAGGGGCTGGGCACCGCCGCCGCGATCCTCATGGTGTTCATAATCTTCGACCGTTTCGGACTGCGTTGGACCTTTTGGATCCCCGGAATAGCCGGCGGGGCGGTCCTCTTATTCCTGGTCAGATATTTCCATAACGAGCCCGCCGCCATCGGCCTGCGGCCGTGGGGCGCGCCGGACGACGAGCCCATCCGAAAGCTGCAGAACAATAACATCGCCAAGGTACGGACCGAGGTCTTCCTGAAGCAGGCGCAGAAGACCAACGCCTTCTGGAACCTGGTCGGCATCCATTTCTGGGGATGCGCCGGTCATAACATCATCCTGATCCTGCTGGTCGCCATGGCCACCGATGACGGACTTTCAAAGGGCACGGCGGTGGCGGTTTATCTCACCCTTACGGTGGTTAGCACCATCACCAGGTTCGCTGTGCCGGTATTGGCCGACCGCTTCGGCGCCAAGACGGTGATGAAGATCTGTTTCTCGGCCCAGACCTTCCCCCTGCTGCTCTTGCTGGTTTCCCAGGATGTCTCGACCTACTTCATCTTCGCGGTGATCTTCGGCTTTGGCATGGGCGGAGAGATGACCGCCTTCCCCATCATCAACCGCCAGTATTACGGCGACGCGCCCACCGGGACCACCTACGGGTGGCAGATGGCCGGCGCGGGCATCGGAATGGCCATCGGGCCGGTGCTGGGAGGGTTCTTGAGGGACTGGACCAACACCTACGACTGGTCCATCATCCTGTCCTTCGGCCTCAGCGCCGTCGCCGTGGTCTGCATCTTCCTGCTGCCCTCCACGCACCAACACCAACTGCCCCATTGGGAGGACGCTCTGCCCCTCGAGGCCCGGACGGCTGGTGGAGTTGGCGCTCCCGCTGCCGCGCCGGCCGCCGGCGGTGGAGACGGTTCCGACGATTAACCCCATGGGGCAGTCCTAAGGCATGGGTCAAGAACGATTGTGGGGTGACGATGTGGCGCAACCGGGGCCAACGATCTCAGCCACCGAACTGGGTAGTTATGCCAGTTCCCGCTTCTGCCCCCGCTGTGCTTGGGTGCGGCTCCACGTCAAAAACCTGCCCTACCAGAGTTTTCCTGGCATCTTCAGCAGCATCGACCGCTACAACAAGCTGATCGTCCACAACCATTTCGACCGGGAGGGCCATGCCCCGCCGTGGCTGGCCGAATTGGGGGAGGCCGGTGGGTACATCGATCCGCCCCATTGGTCCAGATTCAAGACCCTGGACGAAGAGACTGGAATCACCCTCCGGGGAGAGGCCGACGGCATCTTCAAATTGGCCGGCGGCTCCTACGTGATCGTCGATTACAAGACCTCCCGGTACAATCCCGACCGGCCCGGCATGTTCCGTAATTATGAGGTCCAATTGAACGCGTATGCGCTGATCGCCGAACGGCAGGGGCTGTCACCGGTCTCTAAACTGGCCCTGGTCTACATGGAGCCGGCCACAGACAAAGAGACCGCTAAAGAGCCGGGGTTGGTTGACGACCGGGGCTTCACGATGGGCTTCCAGGCCAAGGTTGTTCCTGTGGAACTCAGGCAGGCTACCCTGCTGCCGCCCCTGCTCCGGAAGGCAAGGAGCATCTGGGACATGGACACCCCGCCCAAGGGCGCGAAGGATTGCAAGGACTGCGCGGCGGTGGACGGGCTACTGGAAAGGTTGGGCGGGTCCTTCTCATAACCTTCATCTTGGCGCTTCACCCAAGGCCGGTCGGCACACGGGACCCGGCGTATTGACGGACAGGCCAACAGCTTGTAACTTTGCGTCACCTAAATCTCACGGCCTGTTGGAAAAGGAGCCTCTGAATGGCTACTAGCATGCAAACGTATGAAGTCGACATCGCGGATGTGGAATATCTCAGCCATGGCACAACGCCCCTATTGGCTCGTGTCTTCAAGCCGGAAGGCAGCGGACCGTTCCCAATCATGGTCGAACTGCATGGGGGGGCTTGGGTCCGGGGAGACCGACTGAACGGCAACGCCGCCAACGAGGCGTTGGCTAAGAATGGCGTGATTGTGGTGGCGCTGGATTTTCGCGTGCCGCCGGAGGCGCCGTATCCGGCCTCTCTGGCCGACATACACTATGGGATTCGTTGGGCTAAGACCCAGGCTGCCGGCTGGAACGGCCGCCCGGACAGCATCGGCGCGATGGGCACATCCAGTGGCGCGCACCAGGCCATGCTCCTCGGGATGCGCCCAGACGACTCCCGCTACGCTGCGCTGCCGCTACCGGCAGGCGCCGCCGCTGTTGATGGCACTCTGGGCTGCGTGATCCTGGTCTCTCCGGTCATCGATCCGTTGGGACGTTATCACTATGCCAAAGGGCTGAGAGATGATTGCACTCCGCCCGAAGGGATGGCCGAGCGAGTGGTCCCCATGCATGACCAGTACTGGGTGACGGAAGAGGCCATGGCCGAGGCGGCCCCGGCGCGCATCTTGGACCGCGGCGAGCGCACAGCCCTGCCGCCCGCGCTGTTCCTAGCACGCAGTTACGAGGCGGGACATCCCCGCCCTGATAGCGACGAGTTCATCCGGCAATACCAGAAAGCCGGTGGCCAGATGGACGTGAATTTCTTCGAGGGGGAGGGCGAAGGTCTGCTGCGCGATCTCTCTTCCGACGTCGCAAAGCAGACGCTCGAGCAGATGACGGCATTCATCGACCAACACATCGGGTAAACCGGACATCCTGGCGCGCTGAAGCGAATGGCGGAGACGGTCCCAAGACTTGCCCTCGGCGCATCATCGGAAAACCACCGGTCTTTAGCGATGCAAAAATCGGGCCATGCTGGTCAAGCAGCATGGCCCGATCTTGTCGCCTGGTTTCCGCTCTTCTGTTGTCGCTGGGAGCTGGGGCTTACCGGCTGGCTACCGCGGCCTCTCGCAGCGCGCGGATCGCCTCCTGCGTTTCCGGACTAGCGGGCTTGCCCACCTCCGGCTAGGTCGAGAGTCAGGACTTCGCCGGACCTGATCTTCCCCAGACGTGGGTGAGGGCACATTTCCCCTTCAAGGGGACACCGGGTCAACTCAGTACCGCAAGGGCGCCTAGGACTATTCCCAGGCCCGGTTGTCCACCACTTGTTCGTAGGTGGAACCGGACTCGATCAATCCTTGATAGCCCAGCATCCAAGCGTAGGTATCGTCGAACCGTTCCCGGGTGTAGGGCACGGGCGGGCCGTAGAGCAAGCGCCAGTCCTGGAACTCACCGGGTTCGAGCAAGCCCTGGACCTCCTCGATGAAATAGTGAGCATATTTTTTCGTATCGGCGTTGATCATCTCAGCGGCTACGGCTTCGGCCCGGAACATGGCGGCCAGTGTGGGCCCGTCCAACTCCTCGCTGGCTGCCTCGCTGCGGGTTGAGTGGCTTTCCATGAGGACCCTGAGCCCTTGCTTCTGCGCGATGCTGATCCAGGGCTCGTAAAAATTCCCGGCGGCAACTTCTCCCTTCTTTACGGCCTCCAACCGCTCTTGCATCGTCCCGCCGCTGGTTGTCTGGATCTCTTCTTTTCTGACAAAACCTTCCAGCATCTTCAGGGTGGTGAAGTGTGACCCGTTGAACGTACTCACCGCCACCGGCGTGTTCTTCAATTGCTCCGGTTCGTAGATGCGGCTTTTCGGACCGGTGATGATAGCCATCTTGGACATGGCCGCGCCGAGCGCCACTATCTTCGCCGGTCTTTGGCTGCTAGAAGCCGCTTCAACGGTGCGCTTCATCACGCCCCATTCGCACATGCGGTACTGGTCAACTTCTCCGGTGTTGTAGGGAGACCACATAGCGCGGTCGAACACGCCCTTTTCAAGACCCTCCCGGTCTCCGCTGAGCGTACCGGACCCGGGGTTGTTCAGGATCTCAACGTCAAGCCCTTCCTTCTCGAATAGCCCTTCGTCATGGGCGACCAAGACAGCCAGGTCGTGGACTGGGTTCATCGCGGCTATCCTAACTTTCTTCAGACCAGTTTCAGCGGCCATCTAGAGTCACCCCACGAATGTTTCTTGAGTCACGGCGTTTGAGACACGACGTTCGCCATTGTCTCATAACTGGGTTAGGTTGCTTACCGGAGGGAGTTCAACTCGCCGAAAGGCCGGGTGCGAATTTTAAGATGGAAATTACTTTCAACGCCGGGAATAATATCCACATTGATACCGGCTTAGATACTGGCTTGATAACCGTTAAGTTGACGCCCGTCCCCGGCGCAGGGAGCGGCCCGGCAGAACTCCTGTGTTTTCGCCGTTCTCGATGACCACTTGGCCGTTCACGATCACGTAATCGATGCCCACCGGATAGTGCTTGGGGTCGTCTTTGGTGGCGTGGGTCTTGACCGTTTCGGGGTTGAAGATGACGATGTCGGCCTTGAAGCCGTCCCGCAGCAGCCCCCGGTCGGGCAGGCCCAGACGCTGGGCGGGGAATGAAGTCATCTTCCGGATGGCCTCGGGCAGCTTCAGGTGCTGCTCGGCCCGGACGAACTCGGCCAGCACGATGGGGAAGCAGCCATAGGTCCGGGGATTGGGGTATTCGCCGAAGAGGATGGAGTCGCTGGCGATCATGCCCGCCGGGTGGGACACAAAGGCGTAGAGGGTCTCGGCGTTGGTGCCCAGTCCCACGGTGGAGATTCCCAGGTTCTCCTCGATCAGCAGGTCGAACAGTGCGTCGGCCGGGTCCTGGCCCCGCATATCGGCGATGTCGGTGATCAGCTTGCCGTCGTACTGCTGGTTCTGGGGCTGGGTGAAGTTGGTCAGCCAGTTGTTCTCCAGCCGGTCCCGGGAGAGCTCCCGCTTCATCCGTTCCCGGTCGTCGGCGTCCTTGAGGGCGGCCATCAGGCGCTCCGGTCCGCCGTCCTTGGCCCAATGGGGCAGGCCGATGGTCACCGTGGTTCCTGAGTAAGGATAGGTGTAGCAGTCGAAGGTCACGTCCATGCCCTCATCGCGGGCTTTTTCCACCAGGCCGATGTAGTCCAGATGACTGCCCACGCCGGCAGCGCCCTGCCGGTAGTGGGTCAGATGCACCGGGCAGTCTCCGCCCCGGCCGATCTCCAAAGCTTCTTCCCAGGGCGCCATCAGTCCCTTGGATTTTAGGCTGGCGCGGGTGTGGGTGTGGTAGTGACCGCCAAGCCGGGCGGCCACTCCGGCCAACTCGGCTAATTCTGAGGTGCTGGCGTAGGCGCCCGGCGGATAGTCCAAGCCGGTGGAGAGTCCCCACGCGCCCTCTTCCATGGCCTCCCGCACCACCGATTTCATGTCCTCAAGCTCGGCGGCGGTGGCGGGCCGGTCGTTCCAGCCCACGCTCCAGATGCGCACCGGAGAGTTGCCCAGGATGAAGGCCATGTTGATGGCCACCGAGTTGTCGTACTTGTCCAACTGGCCGGCCACGGTCAGCCAGTCGGCGGGCAGGGGCGGGTAGCCGTTCAGCCCCGAGTCCAGCCAGATGTAGCGTTCCTGCTCTTCGCTGGTCTTGAACGGGGCGTGGGAGATGCCGTCGATGCCCACCAGTTCGGTGGTCACGCCCTGCCGGACTTTTGGATCATGGTGCGGTTCGCCAAGAATCGTCAACCCGGCGTGGGAGTGCAAATCAATAAAACCGGGACACACCACATAACCCGTGGCGTCGATGGTCCGCGCCGCCTCCAGGTGCGACACGTCGCCCCGCTGGACGGTGACCACGTCACCCTCCACCAGGACCGCGGCATAGAAGCCGGGGCTGCCGGAGCCGTCGATTACCAGGCCGTTGGTGATTAGTAGGTCAAGCATTTTTTACTCGTTCAGAGCGAATCCGCGGGAGGTTAAAGGGCTGCTTCCACTCGCTTGAGAAAATCTTGCCCGGCCAGCCGCAGCAGGCCCTGGGAAGACACGGTGATGAAATTCGCTCCGAGGTTTATGAATTCGGCCACTCCGGCGGCGTCGGCCGGCGAGTTGCCGCCGGCGCCACAGCTTTTGCCAGAAGCCCTGATCCTGGGGATGACCTGGCCCATCACTTCCCGGACCTTCTCGCGCCCCGGATTGCCCATGCTCTGGCCCAGGTCACTGGCGGCCACGTGGACCACGTCTATGCCGGGGACGCTCAGAATCTCGTCCAGGTTGTCCACTGCTTGGGTCTCCTCGGCCATGGGAATCACCAGGACCTGGGAGTTGATCCAGGCGGTTGAATCGGCGCCTCCCATCCCGTAATCATGGGCGCGCCCGCTGCCTGCCATACCACGGTGGCCGTCAGGGTAGTAACGGGCCGCCTGGGCCACCGACTCGGCATCTTCTTTGGTGTTGATGTGGGGCACGATTATCCCCTGCACGCCCCGGTCCAAGAAACGCAGGATGGTGGAATCTTCGTGGTTCGGTATTCTGGCGATGGGGGTGATGCCGAACGATTCGGCGGCCCGGACCATGTGCTCTACCTGGTCCAGGTCCATGGGGCCGTGTTCGCAATCGATCATCACGAAGTCGTAGCCGATGGCCCCGAAGATCTCGACGATGTCGGGGGCGAAACGGCTGACGATGGCGCCGTAGACCACTTTGCCTTCGGCCAGTTTGGCCTTGGTGGTGTTGGTTCGCATTTTAGGTTGGCGTTCCTCCGAGGGTTTTCAAGCGATAATTTAGATGACCCATTATATAAAATCCGTGCGTCGATTCCGAGCGTCATCCCTATCGGATAAGACCCAACGCCTCAACGGGTTGCTCGCCCTGGTCCGCTGTAACGTGGTATATCTGGGTCTTAGGCACAAAATGTTGACAAGACTGCTTTCCGCATGCTATGATAGCGGAGCGTTTTCAGAAATTGTTGAAAGCGCTCTTTTTTTGCCCAACGAATATGGATAACCAAAGGCCCCTCGGCTGAGGGGCCTTTTTCTTTTCGGCCTTGTCCGGGTGGGCCGGAGCCGTTGCGGAAGCGAAGGCTTTGGGTCAAGGTTTCGCGGCCACTTGAGGGCAGCCGGCGAACCCGGGCATCACGTCCTTGGCGAAACGCCGCAATGTAGAGATGCCCGCCGGGCTGTTGAGCAGAACGTACTCGACGCCGATCTCGCGGAGGTCCTGGATCTTTTCGCTGACTTGGTCCGCCGAGCCATAGATGGTCCCGGCTTCGGCTGACTCGCGGGTGTCCTGGAAATCAGGACGCAGGGCGAGGTTCTGGGTCCGGCGGCGCGCTGCCATCCGGTTCTCGATGGCCTGGTCATATTCGTCCAAGGAGTCGATGATATTGACGGAGCGGGCCACCGCCACGCTCATTGGGTCGAAGGTGCGTCCCAGGGATTCGACCTCCGACTTGAAGAGGGCGATTTCTTCGGCGATCATTTCGAACGAATCGAACTGGCCCAATAGCATGTTGAAGCCCAGCTTGGCGACCTGTTTGATGGACCTGGGGCTGCCGGCGCCCATCCACAATTGGGGGTGGGGCTTTTGGGTGCTGGGCGGCTCGACCACCACCTCGTGATATTGCCAGTAGGTCCCCTGGTGCGACCATGGAGTATCCGAGGTCCAGGCTTTTATCATGACCTCCAGACACTCGTCGAAGCGGGCGTCCGCCTCCTCGATCGAAACGGAAAACCCCTCGAACTCCTTGAGCCGGTATCCCTTGCCGATCCCGGCGTCGACCCGGCCATTCGATAAGAGGTCCAGGGTGGCGATCTGTTCCGCCAGCAGAACGGGGTTGTGCCAGGGGAGCACGATGACCGCGGTGCCCAGGCGCAATGTCGTCGTGCGGGCCCCGATCCAGGTGAGCAGATTCAGCGTCGCGGACACCTGGCCGAAGCCGGTAAAGTGGTGCTCCACCAGGAAGGTGCTGTGATAGCCCAGGGATTCCGCTTCAACATTGCGTTCGACAAACTCCCGGAACCCGGCCCCGCTATCATCGTTGGGTCCGCCCCGCTTCGCCTGCGCGCTCCCGAACATTCCAAATCGCATCTTTACGAGTGTTCCAATAGTTCGATCTCTTCCATGGGGAAGTCCTTGGCGTTGGCGGTGATTAGAGTCGCATCTTGGTCGATCGCAGTTGCGGCGATCAGGGTGTCAGCGGTCGAGAGGGAGATTCCTTTCCGGGCAAACTCGTATCGGTACCGCCCGGCCTCCTTGGCCGCCGCCAGCGACACATCGTAGAATTCCAAAGCACTGATTAACCGGTCTGCCACAGGACGGCTCCCCTGGTCGGTTCCTGCATAAAGTTCTGCGACGCTGACGCAGCACACCCCTAATCGATCCTGCTGGCCGGATAAAGAGTTCACCATATCTACTATTTCCCGCCGTCCGTTCAAAAAATCTACCAACACCGTTGTGTCCAAAAGGTAGTTAGCCACGTCGGAACCTGTCGATGCGTTTATCGCTCTCCCGCCGAGACTCTCTAACCCAGGATGCTACTTTTTCCGGGGTGTCCCAGTGAGGATGATCTTTTGCCGAAAAGGCTCCCGCAGTCGCTTCAAGTGCCGCACGGAGGGTGTCTATCCGCACTTTCTCCCGAATCGCCTCTTCGATGAACTGGCTTCGTTTGCCCTTGCCCGCCAGGGCATCCACCGATCTAACGAGGTCCTCAGGCAAGATCACGTGTGTTCGCATGGCTCAAGACCTCCTGGTCAAACAATCACATTAATTATACACATGTTTGACGCACACGATATATGTGATTACCGGCCCGCCCCCTTAGCCCGCAACGCCGCCAGCACCTTGTCCGCCGTGACCGGCAGGTCCGTGATGCGGACGCCCACGGCGTCAAATACGGCGTTGGCGATGGCCCCGGCCACGGGGATGTTGCTGCTTTCGCCGATGCCCTTGCTTTCGTAGGGGGCGGGGCCGGCGTCGCCCTGGATCAGGACGGTCTCCATGACCGGGACGTCGGCGGAGGTGGGAATCTTGTAGTCACCGAAGCTCAGGGTGGAGATGTGGCCGTCTTCCAGTTGCAGCTCCTCCATCAGGGCGTAGCCCAGTCCCTGTATCAGCCCGCCCTCGACCTGGCCCTGGTGATTGAGGGGGTTCAGAATCGCTCCGATGTCGTGGGCGGTGACGATCTTGTTGACCGTGATCTCGCCGGTCTCCGGGTCCACATGGACCTCGGCGACCTGGGTACAGAATGACGTGAGTTCCGGGGTTTCCGTGGTCACGCTAATCTCTCCGGTCAATTCGTCGCCGCCGGTGCGGGCGATAACCTCGGCGATGCTCATGCTGCGTCCCGCCGCCACCAGACGTCCGTTCTCCATCGACACCTGCTCTTCCGGGGCGTCCAGCAGCGGGGAGGCGGCCTCCACCAGTTTGCCGCGCAGTTCCCGGGCCGCGCCCACCACCGCCAGTCCGGCGGTGTGCATCACCCGGCTGCCGCCGGAGCCGGAACTGTAGGGCATGTTGGCCGTATTCTCCAGGACGATCCGGACGTCTTCCGTGTCCAGCGTCAGTTCCTCGGCCACCATCTGGCGCAGCACGGTGTGGGAGCCGGTGCCCGTGTCCCAGAAGGCCATGTGCAGTTGGGGATTGCCCTCATCGCTGAGACTGATCTTGGCGGCGAACTGGCCCGTGCCCTGCACCAGGTCGGTCATGGCCATGCCCCGGCCGGTGTTGGCCGGCAATTCTTGGCCGATACCGGCCGCCTTGGCCGCTGCCTCCAAGGTCTCCAAAGCTTTGATCTGCTGCCAGTAATGCCCCACGGGCGAGGAGTCGCCGTCGCGCATCACGTTCATCAGCCGGAACTGGTAGGCGTCCATACCCAGCTCCTGGGCGATCATGTCCATGTGGGACTCCACGGCGAACACCACCTGGGGCTTGGCGGGACTGCGCATGTGGCCCCGTGGGACGTTGTTGGTGTAGACGGTGTAGCTTTCGATCCTGGCGTGGGGCACCTTGTAGACGCCGCACAGGTGGTCGGCGCCACGCAGGTACACGGTGGGCTTGAAAGCGCCGTAGGCCCCGCTGTCGAACACCGCCCTGGCCTGGCGGGCCACGATCGTGCCGTCTTTCATCACGCCGGTCTTGATGGTCATCACCGCCGGGTGGCGCGGGTTGCCGGCCATCAATTCCTGGATGTAGTCCATGATCATCTTCACGGGGCGGCCCGCGCGTTTGGACAGGTAGTAGCAGAGGGGCACATCCATGAACGAGCCCTTGCCTCCGAAGTCGCCGCCGATGGTGCTTGGGTGGAGGACGATGCTCTCGGCGGGGACGCTCCAAGTTGCCGCAAGCTGGTCGCGCAGCATATAGGGGTCTTTGTTATTGGCCCAGATCTGTACCTGGCCCGAATCTTCCGCGCTGACCAGACAGGCATGGGGCTCGATGTACGCCTGGTGCATCAACTGGGCGCTGAAGGTGTGCTCAAAGATCAGGTCCGATTCCCGGAACCCCTGCTCGATGTCGCCCTTCTCCCAGGTGATGTGGGCGAAGGCGTTCCTGATCCCGGAAGGAGGCTGGGGCAGTCCCCGGTAGGATTCCATATCGGGATGGAGGTCCGGGGCGTCTGCTGCCATGGCCTCTTCCGCGTCGAAGACCGGAGTCAGTTCCTCGTACTCCACGTCGATCAGCAGCAGGGCTTCGCCGGCGGTCTCCGGGTCGTCGGCGGCCACGGCGGCCACCTTCTCTCCCACGAAACGCACCACGCCCTGGGCCAGCACCGGCATGTCCACCAGGCGGCGGCCGATCAAGTTGTCGGGCAGGTCTTGGCCGGTGACCACGGCGTGGACGCCCGGCAACGCCTCAGCCTGCGAGGTGTCGATGCTGACGATGCGGGCGTAGGGGTAGGGACTGCGGAGCACCTTGCCCCAGAGCATGCCCGGCAAGGAGATGTCGGCGGCGTAAACCGCTTTGCCTGAAACCTTGTCCGGGCCCTCTCCCCTGGTGATGGACCGTCCGATGGCGGAACGGGTGGCGGCCATATTTACACTCCAGTAGTTTGGCGTCGTTTCCGGCGGGCTCTAGCGGGTCAGGGCAGCACCACCCCAGTGCCCGGGGGCAGGTCCCACGCCTCGTCCTGGAGGCCGCGAAGGTAGTCTATCTGGCCGTGGTGGTTGTTCTTGTGGGTGATCATATGGCGCAGCGAGCCGCTCACGGCGAAGTCGGGGCGTTCCGGGTCGGGCAGTTGGTCCAGACTTTCCGGAGTCAACCCCGAGAGGTACTTGAGCGTCCGTTGGTGCACCGCCCCGGCATAACCCACCAGCACGTCCAATGAGGGGATGGCCAACGCGCGCAGGCCCATGCGGTCGCCGGGGTCGGGAGCGGTGGCCGGCTGGCCGAACTTATCGTGCCAACTTTCCGAGGCCCAGATGTCCCCATCCAGCTTGCCGGTGTTGGTCACTCGGGCATCTTCGTTTCTGACCAGGTGCCAGAGGATGAACCCAATGTTGTTGGCTGTGGGCGCCGGACGCCAGAGCAACTGCTCCGTGCTCAGGCCCTCGCAGGTGGCCATCAACCTCAGGTGTACCTGGGCCAAGCAGTCCGCGATGAAAGCGATTGAATCCATCGATGTCTCCGGAATGAACTGGCAAAATTTCGGATTTGGCAATGGGATTATGCCACACCGCCTAACGGCAGGGCAGTCCCAAGACAAACGAAAGACGCGCAGTGAAAACGGCTTGCCGTAACGGCCGTACTGGCCCAGCATATTAAATGAGGCGGAACGCATCTCCGATCGGGCCGGGAAATTCCCCCATGTTCCCGTCAATTTCGCACTCAGCTTTTCGCTATCGGGAACAGATTCCCCTACATGAGCAAGCAAGCATTTTTCTATTTGTTTCTCGGGTTTTTACTGCTGACGCTGCTGGCGTGTGGTGGTGGTGGCGAGGGCGATGGTGTTGGCGGAAACGAGACTCCCGACCCGACCCCTGGGACTCCCCCGGCAACCCTGGTTCCCGGCAATACCCCGGCTCCAGACGCCATCGTGGCCTCGGCCACCGAGACCCCAACCGCAACTCCGGTGGCGACGGAAGGCGAGTTGTTCCTGCAATTGATCAGCCCCTCTGAAACCGAGGTGTTCACCGATGTCGATTCCTTGTCTGTGGCCGGCCGGACCCGT
Source organism: Chloroflexota bacterium (assembly GCA_022570905.1). Taxonomy (GTDB): domain Bacteria; phylum Chloroflexota; class Dehalococcoidia; order Lucifugimonadales; family UBA3495; genus UBA9611. Next base: position 8,170 of record JACZYV010000003.1, on the reverse strand, counting down.
GTCGATGCCGTGGTGACCATCAACGACGCCATCGTGGAGCCAGACATCGACGGTGAGTTCTCGTTGGATGTGCCGTTGGAGGAGGGCCCGAATATCATCGAGGTGGTCGTGAGCGTGGCCAGTGGCGAGCAACTGGACCTGGTTCTAGTTGCTATCTACCTGCCCTAACCGGAGACAGCCCACTGACCCTATATGCCAGATAGAGATCCTCGAACTACAGGAGCACCCGTGTCAGAGCCACATCAAGCCATTTCCACTCAGCGGGCCCCATCCCACCGGCTGAGTCTCGCCTTGATCGCCGCCCTTTGCGGAGCGTTGCTGTTGGCCATGTTCGCCGGCACGGCTTCAGCCCAGAGCAGCGCCGCCATCGGACGGGGGTTCACCGGCGTGGTTAGATCGGTCAGCATCATCGATGGCCGGTTGGCCATCGAATCCAAAGGAACGCTCTTTCAACTGGTCGTCAGTGGCAGCACCGTGATCGACGTTCCTCCGGACCAAGATGTGGGCCTGGCAGGCTTGCCCATTGCACTGGGTTTCAGGATCGCCGGCTCGGTGGACAAGGCGATAACCGACGCCAACGGCATCGCGTTTTCTGAGATCCGGATCGCACGGAAGATCATAGTCATCCCAGAAAAGGCAACCCGCTCGCACAAACGGACCATCGCCGCCGGCAAGCAGGGAGATGACCTAACCGCCCTGGACGCCGACGGTGTCAAGACCGAACTGCCCGGCCGCGGCGCCGGGATCGAGAAGGGCGACGCCATCATCATTCTGGTCCAGAGAGCGGGCCGGAGTGGCATCGGCGAGAGGGTCCGCGGCTTGTTCAGGGCCAAGACCGTAGACGACCGGCTGGACCGGCTGTCCAAAGCCGAAGCGGACGACCCGCTCAAGGTCAGTCTCCTGGCTAGATTGCGTGAGCAGCGGGACGACGCCCAAGAAAAACGTCTCCGGAAAACCGCGGAGAACGCCGGGACCGAATTGCGGGACTTTGTTCTGAGCAAGATTCGGGCGATGCAGGCGGACAGAACGGCCAGAGAAAGACGTGCCGGCATAGGACCGGTCGTATTCGAATGCGCCCGGAGCATCGCGGGCATCCGGGCCACCAGCATCACGGAATTCAGCACCAGCCAACGTCAACGTGTGACTGACGAGTGTTTGAACAGACCTAAACCGGACGACAAACCGGCGGTGAACCTGTCTCCGGTTATCCGGATAATCTCGCCATCCTCCGGAACGTCCGTTTCCGCCAACGACGTCGTCACCGTCACCGCGGAGGCCAAAGACGACCGGGGAGTGGTGTCCGTGATTTTCAATGTCGCCGGAACTGACGTCGCCAAACTGACTGAAGCCCCGTACACCGTGGACGTCACAGTCCCGTCCGGTGTTTCGTCCTTAAGGGTGAAAGCCACGGCGGCGGACGCCGAGGGCAATGAGGGTTCAGACTCCATCACCTTGCGGGTGGTCCAGTCCTCAGACTTGGGCGTCAAGATCACCAGTCCAGCCGTCAGCGCGGCCACGGTTCTGACGCCAACGTCCCGCCCTTCCACCGTAGCCGGCGCCAGCGAGGCCATAGCCGAAGGCGACACAATCATCATCCGCGCCGCAGTAACCGGCACGGGCGTGATCAAAGTTATCTTCACGGTTAACGGAGTAGACCAGACCCCGGTCTCCGCGCCACCGTACGCCATGAGGTATTTCGTGCCCTACACCTCGGATGACGTTCCCCTGCCTCTAAAGATCACCGCCACCGCCACTGACGGGACCGGTGATGCAGTCAGCGATTCGGTGAGCGTCAGAATCGTACGGAACATCACCACGGTGAACGTCAAGATCACCAGCCCGGCGGCCAACGCCAGGGCCACAGCCGGCGATACGATCGTGATCAGGGCCGAAACTGACAACGACTCTGACATCGCGTTCGTCACCTTCACTGTGGGCGGGATAGAAACGGTGACTACGACAGCGCCATTCACTCACACCTACGTGTTGCCGAGGAGGGCGGCCAGCGTTGCCGCCACTTCCAATGTTCCTCCCAACGTGTTCGTTGGGAAAGCAACCTTGGACGGAGCGCCGGCGCCGGATGGCGCCGTGGTGATCGCCTGGATCGCCGGATCAGACGCCTCCTCACTGATCATCAAGGTCACCGCCACCGCAAACTCTGGTGAAACGGACAGCGCCTCACTATCGATTCCGGTCTCCGGTTCCATCAACGCCGGTGAGGCCACCGTCAAGAAGGGCGAGTACGTCCTGAATGCCGGCCAGCCATCGGGACAGAGCTTTGCCGGCAAGACCGTCACCTTCACCATCGGCGGCAAAGACGTTCGCCAAACCGGGACCTGGCGGCAGGGCGAGGCGACCATCCTAGACCTCACGGCCAACTAGGCGTTGCCTGGGTCCAGAAACCCTGGCAGCGGGCAGGTTATCAACTGTAGGGCGGGTTGAAAACCCGCTCCTACGGTGGAAGGTCGACCACAGTCTTTCGGCACGTCCTCACGTGATTTCAGCTTGCGCCGGTATCCAGGCAACTCGATCGTGATCGAGACGACGCCAACTTGGAAACCCGCCCCTACGGTGGAAGGTCAACCGCAGTCTTTCGGCACGTCCTCACGTGATCCCAGGGCCTCGCGCCGGGCTAGGACCGATTCCATGGGCGCCCAGTCGTTGAGATCGTAGCTGTTGGCGATTGTTCGTCGAATATCCTCTTCCGCTGACATTGGAAGCATCCTTTCCGGATTTAGGCTACGGATTAAGACACCCACTCGTGCCTGGGCGTCCATAACCGAATATGTAGACACCAGCAATGATTCCGGCCTGATGCTATCATGATGGGTGGGGTAAATTGATTTGAGCGGCTATCAGAACAACGGCATTCGCAACCTGGCCATCATCGCGCACGTCGACCATGGCAAAACCACCCTGGTCGACGCTTTGTTGAAACAGGGCCACGTTTTCCACGCCCACCAGCAGGTTGGCGAGTTGATCATGGACACCAATCCCCTGGAGCGGGAGCGCGGCATCACCATCTTGGCCAAGAACGCCTCCGTCACCTACAAGGATGTGCGGATCAACATCATCGACACGCCGGGCCACGCCGACTTCAGCGGTGAGGTTGAGCGGATCATGAACATGGCCGACGGCTGCCTGCTATTGGTGGACGCCGTGGACGGCCCCATGCCCCAGACGACCTACGTGCTTCGCCAGGCCCTCCAACAGAACGTGATGCCCATGGTGGTGATCAACAAGATTGACCGCGCCGAGGCCAGGGTGGAAGAGGTGGTTAAGCTGGTCCAGGACCTGTTCTTGGAACTGGCCACCAACGCCGATCAGTTGGAGTTCCCGGTCCTTTACACATCGGCTAAACAGGGTTGGGCCACCACCGACCCAGACGTGCCGGGCACGGACATGTCGCCCCTTTTTGACGCGATATTAGAATCGGTGCCGCCGCCCACCGGAGACCCAGGCGCCCCGCTGCAGATGCTGGTGGCCGCGCTGGATCACGACAACTATCTGGGACAGGTGGCCCTGGGCCGTGTTACCCGAGGCACCCTTAAGCTGCGCGACAACGTGGTTGTTTTGGGCCGCGACGGCAAGTCATCCACCCACAACCTGGAGCGCATATTCGTGTTCCGGGGCATGGAGCGCGTGGAAGTGCCCGAGGCCAAGGCCGGGGACATCGTGGCCGTGACCGGTCCCGAGGGCGTCTCCATCGGTGACACCATCGCCTCCCAGGAAAGTCCCGAGGCCCTACCCACCATCGACATCGGCGAGCCGACGGTGCGGATGACCTTTGGCGTCAGCACCTCGCCGTTCATGGGCCAAGAGGGAGACCACTGCACCTCCCGCAATCTACACGAACGGCTATTCAAAGAACTGCGGACTAACGTCAGCCTCCAGGTCGAGACTACTTCCAGCTCGGACCTGTTCGTGGTTGCCGGCCGTGGTGAGCTGCACCTTTCCATCCTTGTTGAGACTATGCGCCGGGAGCAGTTCGAATTTCAGGTGTCCCGGCCCGAGCCCGTCACCAAGGTGATCGACGGGAAGATCCACGAGCCCTACGAGATACTGAACATCAGCACCAGCGATGAGTACGTGGGCGCGCTTACCGAGTACCTGTCCGGCCGCCTGGCCCAACTCCGGGACATGCGCTACGACGACAACGGCTACGTTCACCTGGAGTACAAGATACCCACCCGCGGGCTGATCGGGTTCAATTCGTTCTTTCTCCGCACCTGCCGGGGCGACGGGGTGAAGAGCAGCAGATTCACTTCCTACGAGCCCATGGAAGGAGAGGTCAAGGCTCAGCCGGGCGGCGTATTGGTCGCCTCCGAGCGCGGCGTCGCCGTCACCTATGGGTTGCTGAACGCCCAGGGCCGGGGCGAAACGTTTATCGACCCGGGCACCGCCGTCTACGAAGGCATGATCGTTGGTTCTCACCGGCGCGAAGGCGATATCGAGATCAACGTTTGTAAAGAGAAGAAGCTAACCAACATGCGCTCGTCCACGGCCGATGTGGCCAAACGCCTGAACGCCACGGTGAATATGAGCCTGGAAGAGGCCCTGGAGTTCATCTCGGACGATGAACTGCTGGAGGTTACACCCAAGAACTACCGCCTCCGGAAGATGGACCTCTCCGCCTTGGACCGCAAACGCGCCCGCCGCGGGGTGGCCCGCGCCAGGGATTAGGGTCAGCGCCGCCGGATACGCGCGGCTCACGCATAAACCCACTCCATCCACTTCCCGTTTTCCGGGAAACCACTCTAGATTCCAGCGTCTGCTGGAATGACGATATAGGCACAGCTAGATTCTCCGCCCGGATTTGGTACACTGGCGGCTGGAAAGCTGAGTGGGATATGATAGCTACCCAACGGAAAGCCATAAATTATCACGGAGAGCGAGATGATCTACGAAGTACGCACCTATGATCTGAAGCCCGGAGCCGTCCCGCAGGCGGAGGAGGCCTTTGCCGAGGCGCTGCCTTACCGGGAGAAGTATTCGCCCATCGCCGCCTTCTGGCACACTGAGATCGGCCCTCTGAACCAGATCATCCACGTCTGGGGCTACGAAAACTTGGAAGAGCGAGACCGCATCCGCGCGGAAGCCGGTAAAGAGCCCAACTGGCCGCCCAAGATCACCCCAGGCAACATCCTAAACATGAACTCGGAGATCTGGAACCCCGCCCCCTTCATGAAGCCCCTGGGCGGTGACCAGGCGCTGGGCGGCATCTACGAGATGCGTACTTACACCTACGAGCCAGGCTCCATCCCCGAATTGCTCAAGCTCTGGGCGGCGGCCCTCCCCGAGCGGGAGAAGTATTCTCCATTGGCGGCCGGCATGTTCACTGAGTTCGGCGGCCTGAACCGGTGGATGCACATCTGGCCCTATAAAGACCTGAACCACCGGGCCGAGATACGGGCGAAAAAGATCGAAGGCTGGCCCTCGGGTGCTCCGGGCCGCGTCCGCCAAGAGAACAAGATCATGGTGCCGGCCAGCTTCTCTCCGATGCATTAGCCGGGCATTAACCGGGCATCAACCGGCCCACGATTTGGTTCACGAACCGTAATATGATCTGGTGAGACGGGCCTATGGTGATAAGGCATCACATCTACAAAGTCGACCAACGGGTGCTGATCAAGAGCCAGGACGGCGGCCTCTTTAGACCCCCATCCGAAGGGGCCAAAGGGACTCTGGGGTTGATCGCGCCCCAATTATTTCAAGACTGGCCCGGCACCTTTCTGGAGCGGGAGCCCGATGTCCCGCCGGAATATTACGTCACGGTCGATAACGGGATCACTGAGACGATCTCCGAGGACTGGCTGGAGCTGGCTCCCCCCGGTTCGCCTCCGCCCCCGGAAGAATCGAAGCCGTGGCCCACATAGGCTGCCATCGATTCTCAATGTGAAGCGCGAAAAGACCCCCGGCTCACGCCGGGGGTCTTTTATGTCCTTGTCCTTGGGAATTTACTCCCAGGTTTTTAAACTCGAGTGTGATCCGCCGAAAGAACCCAGTTTGACCGGTCCAAAAAAACCAACCTGCTGGGCTTTCAGGCCAGCCGTTCTCGATGCTGCGTATTCCGAGTATGACCCGGACATCGTTTTGATTGAAATGCGGACCTGGGGTTCCTGGGTTGCTTGTCCCACTTGCGCATTCAATATGATGTAAGGAGGCATCGCGACATTTATCTGCGCCGGACCGGCAACCGCGCTGGTTACAGCGCCAATTTCGGTCCAAGAGGCGCTAACAGTCGGGAGTTCAACATTGTTTTGGGCGTTCCAACCCCACCCGGAAAGGGACGCCACTGAGCCGAATAACAGTGCGCCGAACACAACCGAAGCGATCGTAATCATTTTCTTGCGCCACATGAGGACTCCCGCTTAACCCGAGATTTGGCGGTTAGGGCCAGTATTCACCAAGGCCGCCGCTGCGTAGTGTGAGCAGCGTGTGCGTTCAACCGGGGTCGTACGGCTGGTTCCCCAAAGAGGCACGCCGGCGAGGAAAAAGGTTTTGGCGAAATTCCCGCACGAGCAATGGCATTGGAAACAGGTATCATTGACCGGAACACACCGTCTTTAAGTTGGGGATCCGCCGAGATGATAGAAGGCCATAACGAGATTGACGTTCCAGCAGGTGTCCCGGTATGGGATGTTGATCCCTATGACCCGGCGGTCCTCTCCGACCCCTTGGCGTACTATGCGGAGTTGCGCTCCAAGGGCCCCTTCGCTTACATATCCAGATATTCGGTCCTGGCTTGCGGCCGGTACGAAGAGACCAAGGAGGTCTTCTCCGATTGGGAGCGGTTCGTCTCCTCACGGGGGGTTGGGCTCCAGGACTTCAGCCTGGAGGAACCCTGGCGGCCGCCAAGCCTAGTACTGGAGGTAGACCCGCCCTATCACACTAAGACGCGCGCGGTGATCGAGCGCGCCCTTTCGCCCAGGTCCGTGGCAAAACTGAGCGAATCTTTCCGGGAGGCCGCCGAGAAGCTTATCGATGAGCTTTTGGAAAAAGGCACGTTCGAGGCGGTAGAGGAGCTGGCGGAGACCTATCCCACCACGGTGTTTCCGGACGCCGTGGGCCTGCGGGAAACTGACCGGCGGCGGCTGGTCGACTACGGCGAGATGGTCTTCAACGCGATCGGTCCCGACAACGAATTGCGCCGCAACGCCATGGCGAAGGGGCCAGATGTTGTCCCCTGGATCATGGAGCAATGCCGGCGCGAACGGTTGAATCCGGATGGGTTCGGCGCGGCGATCTATGCTGCATCCGATACCGGCGAGATCACCGAGGATGAAGCCGGGTTGCTGGTGCGGTCGCTCCTGTCGGCCGGGGTCGACACCACGGTTGCGGTCCTGGGCAGCGCCATCTGGTGCTTGGCCAACAACACAGACCAATTTGAACGGCTCAAGGCCGACCCAAACCTCGCGCGCTGGGCCTTCGAGGAGACGCTGCGCTATACCTCTCCGATCCATACCTTTTGCCGTACGGCCAGTGCCGGCACCGAAGTGAGCGGGGTCAAGATCGCCGAAGGCACGAAGGTCCTCTGCGTACTGGGCGCGGCTAATCTCGACGAGAGGCATTGGCCGGAGGCGGACCGGTTCGACATCGGCCGGATGCCGTCGGACCACCTGGCTCTGGGCGTCGGCATCCACGGCTGCGTCGGCCAGAACGTGGCGCGGGCCGAGGTCGATGCGGTGTTGACCGCCATCGCCAACAAGGTGGGGTCTATCGAACTGGCCGGAGAGGCGTTGTGGCGTCCCAACAACTCGGTCCGCACTTTGGACCGGCTTCCCGTGATTTTTCGTGGCAAATGATGAGACGGCTAGCCCTAACTCCTGAATCGGGGCTAAACCCAACTGATGGAAGATTATATGACCGTGGATGATCAGACACGCCGGCGGACCACCAAGACCGGACTGACTGCTCTGGACCGGGACCGGGCCTGTCCGGGGTACACGCTCTATGCCCCGATGAACGGGCCAGGGGATGTCTATCTCATCAACCTCGACGGAGAGGAGGTCCACCACTGGGCGATGCCCGACCCTCCCGGCCTTTACGGGTACCTGCTGCCCAACGGCAACCTATTCTATGGCGGGAAGCTGCGGGACGAATTGTGGGACAGGTTCCCTTCATGGAAGCGGTTCAAGGGCGGGGTCATGATGGAGGTGGACTGGAACGG
>JACZYV010000002.1:0-49484 GCA_022570905.1 Chloroflexota bacterium | reverse complement strand
CAGTCCGGTGACCGCGGTTTCCAGCTTGACCGCCGCGCCGTGTTTGGCCGCGGCCCGGATGCAGGCCTCCGCAACTAAGGTGGGTTCGACCATGCCGTCCAATTCGCAGTAGATCGCCGCCGTAACCTGCCGGGGAGATAGTCCGGGTTCCAGTTGGGCCATCTGGGCGCCGTCAAGCATCTGGCAGGGGTAGCCCCAGGCTTGGAGCTGGCCGGCGCGGGACTCCAGTTCGGCGGCGCCCTCTTCAGTGGAGGCCCATTCCAGCTGCCCGCCCCACCGCAACCCGACATCCACGTCGAGGCCTTTGGCGAACCGGTCCCACATGCCCAGCGACCGCCGGTTGAAGTCGTGGTAGGAGACCGGATGCTTGGCGGTGGCGTTGATCCAGGCGAAGGAGTGGCTGGTGGCCCCGCCGCCGGGCCTTCCTTTATCGATCACGGTCACCGCGACGCCGCGCCTGGCCAGGGAATAAGCGATGGCGGCGCCCACGATGCCGGCGCCGATCACGGTTACGTTGAGCTGCTTTCGGGGAGGACCGGTTGACATAAAAACCTCAGGCTGGATGGGCGTATCGGCCCTATTATCCGGTCTTTGGCGGGCAAGACTCAAGGGGCATCACACATTGGTCATCCCGGGGAGGGTTTGGGACGCGCCGTGAAAGAATGCGGTGGTATCAGGAAGATAAGGAGTTTCCAAGTGTCAGCCGATGCCGGCGCGGCGCCCGGCGCGGCACCCGGCGCGGCAAAACGAAACCCTGCGCTTATCTCAAGATGACCATGGGACGCAGGGCCATCGCTGCAAACCAGAGGAGAGCCTGATCCGAGGGAGGGAGAGAGATTATTTGACCTTTGCCTGGGCTCGCTCCTTGACCGTTGGGTGCTCCCAGCCGGCCAAGTCGGCGTGAAACCCCCGCATCTCGTCGGAAAGCACCTCGATAAAGTTCCGAACAGCTTGCCCCAGGAACTTTCCTTTCAATGTGCAAACCCCGATCACCGAGGACTCGAAGATGTGGTCCAACCGCACCACACCCAGACGGTCGTGGTCTTGCTGGTGGAGGGTGAAATCGGCGCAGACCGCCACTCCCATACCGGTCTCGACGTAGCGTTTTATGGACTCAGTATCGTCCAAGGACAGCACCACGTCCCAAGTCACGCCTTGGTTCCTGAGTTCCTGCTCTACTTTTTGGCGGGTGAGGCTTTCGGGTCCCGAAAGGATCATGGGCCAGGGAGATAGCTCCTTCAAGCTAACATTTTTTTGCTGCAATAACGGATGGTTCAGTGGGGTCATCAGCACAACGTCGTACTTGAACAACTCTTGGAAGTCCAGCGCCTGGTCGTCCAAGGGCGGCGGAGCGCAAAACGCCAGGTCAATCTCGCCGGACCTAACCAGGCGCAGCAGCGGAGTGTAGGGACGGGCCATCAGCTGTATACGCACGTCCGGGTAGGCCTTGCTGAAGACCTGGATTCCCGGAGGGAGGTGGTGCGTAACCAAGTCCGGGTAAGCGCCCACAACAAACGATCCCCGGCGCTCGCTGTAGTCCATCTGCGTCTTCAGCGCGTCCACCGCTTGGACCACTGGGGTTACCAGTTCCAATAAGATCGACCCTTCCGAGGTAAGCTGAATCGGCCGCTTAATGCGGTCGAAGAGAATAATTTCAAACTCGTCTTCCAGCTTGCGAAGGTGGGTTGTTACCGTTGGCTGGCCCAATCCCAGTGTGCGGGCCGCTTTAGAGACACTTCGCAGCTGAGCAACGTGGTAAAAACTGACAAGCTGCCGCAGTTCCATCTGGCGTTGCCTCCCCCTTTGGCATCACGGTCGCCAATATAACATATCATTGAGCGTTGGGGTAGTTGGAATGAGATATCCCCGGAACCTAATTTTTCCGGCGTTTCGTCATTCCTTTCGCCAGATTGGAATCGGGCCAGCCTGAAACTATACTGAACAGCGGCCAAAAGGTAATTAAGGGAGACCGTTCGAGTGAGAAGAGCCCTGGAAAGACCGCCAAAAATCACGCCGGAAGGCAACGACGGCTATTTTGAACAGTTGACCAAGGCGGTCTTCCGCGCCGGGTTCAGTTGGCCGGTTATAAGGGAGAAGTGGGAAGGCTTTGTGACGAGCTTCGACAGATTTGATCTGGGCCGGGTGGCCTCCTACGGGCCCGACGACCTGGAGCGCCTCTTCGAGGACCGGAGCATCGTCCGCAACCGGCGCAAGATCGTGGCAACGGTTGAGAATGCCCGCACCATGCTCGACCTGATCGAACAGCACGGCTCGTTTCATGCCTACTTGAGGTCGTTGGACCACCTGGACTACTACGGCCGCGTCAAGGTTTTAACGCGGCCCTTTGCCGGTTTGGGCCGGACCTCCGCCTTCGTGTTCCTTCACTGCGTCAACGAGGAGACGCCGGACTGGCAGGACCGGTGACCCCGGCTGGTCCCATTGGCAAGTATGGTTAGCGGCCCTCTTTGATCCAGTCGGCCACCTTCTCGCCGATCATGATCACGGTGGCGTTGGTGTTGGCCCGGATGCAGTCCGGCATCACCGAGGCGTCGGCCACGCGCAGTCCCTCGACGCCGCGTACATGGCAGAACTGGTCTACCACCGCCATCGAGTCGGAGTCGGGGCCCATCTTGCAAGTGCCTGAGATGTGGTGCGAGGTCCCAGTATTCCGCATCAGCCAGGCATTCAGAGTCTCGTCCGAAACCAGGTCGGCTTCGGTGGGGTTCACCAGATCCAAGAGAATGTTGTTGAAGGCGGGCTGTTCACAGATCTGGATGCATAGACGCACCGCCTCCCGCATGCGGCGCAGGTCTTCCTCCTCCTGGAAATAGTTGTAATTCAAGAAAGGCTGCACGTTGGGGTCTGTCGAAGTGAGCTTTAGCTCACCCTTGCCCAGGGCCAACTGCAGGCTGGCGCTGAGACCGATGTAATTCTTGTCGTCATCGATCTCAACCTGAGCGGGACGGTGCTCGCTGGTCATCAGCATGGGGCTGATCTGCATGTCGTTCCGTAGGTTGGAGTTTTCCACGGTGTAGCGCAGGCCCACCTGAATCACCGGAGCCTGAACGTCGGGCCGGTCACCGGTTGCGTGGTACAGAACGGCGGCGGAGGGATGGTCGCGCAGGTTCTGGCCGACTCCGGGTGAGTCGTGGACCACGTCTATCCCCAAGGACCTGAGGTGTTCGGCCGGCCCGATGCCCGAGAGCATCAACAACTGGGGCGATGCGACCGCGCCGTTGCAGACCACGATCTGGTCCCCTTCCACCGTGAATATCTCGCCGCCGCTTTCGGCTTCGATGCCCACGGCCCGTTTGCCTTCGAATAAGATTCGCCGGGCAGTCACGCCTCCCCGGATGTTGAAGTTCAACCGGTGGCGGGCCATGTCCAAGTAATTCAAAGCCATGCTCATGCGCACGCCGTCGATGGTGTTCCTGGCCCTGGGAGAGATTCCGGTGGACTCCGGATGGTTCATGTCCTCGTCTATCTCGTACCCCACCGCGACGCAGGCGTCCTCAAAGGCCTTGGCATAAGGCAGCCACTCGCTGCGGGGATAGCGCCGCACGGGCACCGGGCCGTCGGAGCCGTGGAAATCTCCGCTAAAATCCAGGTCGGTCTCCAGCTTGTTGAAGTAGGGGAGGACCTTGGTGAAACCCCATTCGTCGTTTCCCATGGCCGCCCAGCCGTCGTAGTCCTCGGGGATGCCCCGGAATAGCACCTGCCCGTTGATCGCGCTGGAGCCGCCGGTGGCCTTGCCCCTGGGAATGGTCAGGTTTGGCTGCTCCGGAGTCACCTGGGCCACGTAATCCCAACTGTGGGGGCCGTAGGCCGACAGCCAAATGTTGTTGCCGTATTTGATGTCGTCCGGTAGATGGTCGAAGTCGGGATAGTCTGGGCCTGCTTCCAGCAACAGGACCGACTTGGACGGGTCTTCGGATAGACGGGTGGCGATCGTGCATCCCGCGGAACCGCCGCCCACCACGATGTAGTCGTATTTCATGGTTTTACCCTCCTGATTACCGCCAGAGATAAGGGAGCGCCCAAGCCAGGGGAAACACGTTCCTGGATTTAATCAGCCCATGATAATACAAGAGGGTAACTAACGCACGCGAGGATCTGAAAACCAGGGCCGCCCTGGGAATATGTTGAGGAGGGGGCTATTCCAGTTCGATCAGAGGGTCGTTGGTGCGGACCGAGTCCATGGGCTGGACCAGGACTTCCTTGACGACGCCGTCACGGGTGGCGCGGATGCTCTGCTCCATCTTCATGGCTTCAACCACGCACACTTCCTGGCCGGCTGTGACCTGGTCGCCAGGCCGGACCAGGATGGAGATGACCCGTCCGGACAGTGGGGACGCGATGATGTTCTCCGGTCCGCTGGCGGCAGAGCCACGGGTGGGTGGGGGTGGGACCACGATGCCCGGGGTCTGGGTTCGTCCGCGGCGGGGGCGGGCCGGGAGTTGGCGGGGTAGGCCCTCGACTTCCACCAAGAAGGTCTCGCCTTCAACGGTGACCTGGACCGGGGAATGGGTCAGTTCACCTACTTCGACGTTATACCAGTTATCCCCAACCTTGATTCGAAGGGTGGTTACCGCCAACTCCGGTTCCCCATTGACCGGGAGAGGAGTTGCTCCCGGCGCCCGTACAACCGCCAAGGGTTGAAGGCGGACGGCGCCAAGGGGTGAGCGGATTTCATGGCCATGGCAAGGGAGACACCGATGGCCGCGGCGATCTCGCGCTCGCCGTTCTCTTGGCCGTTCTTATGTCCGTTGCCATTCTTATGCATCTTTCCGTTGACGCCATTGTTCTGAGAGCGGTTTTTGAATTCTTCCAACCATATGGGCATGGAGCCGGTGTGGTGGGCGGCGGCCAAAAATTCCTTGGTGGCCAGTATGTCCCTCAGCAGCGGGACATTGCACTTAACGCCTTCCAGCCGGAATTCCAAGAGGGCCGTCTGCAGGGTTTTTACCGCCTGATTCCGGTCCTCTCCCCAGGCCATTATCTTGGCCATCAGCGGCTCATAGTCTAAACCAACGATGTAGCCGTTGCAAAGCGCGGAGTCGATGCGGATGTGCTCCCCCTCAGGCAGATGCAGGTCTGTTATCTCTCCGGCGTCGGGCATGAAAGTCTCGGGGTCTTCCGGGTAGATCCTGACCTCGATGGCGTGTCCATTGACGGAGACGTCGTCTTGGCTGATGGGCAGGTGCTCTCCGGCGGCGACTAGGAGTTGTAGTTCCACCAGGTCCAACCCGGTCACCATCTCGGTCACGCCGTGCTCCACCTGTAGCCGGGTGTTCATCTCCAGGAAGAAGACGCTGCCGTCGGCGGTCACCAGAAACTCAACGGTGCCCGTGCTGGTGTATCCGATGAATTTTCCCAGCTTGACCGCCAGGCTGCAGACCCGCCGGCGTAACCGTGGCGTCAGCTTGGCCGACGCGGAGGTTTCCTCCACCAGTTTCTGGTTGCGCCGTTGCACGGAGCAGTCCCGTTCGTAGAGGTGGACCAAATTGCCGTGCTGGTCGCCGATGAGTTGGACTTCGATGTGGGAGGCGTCTTTCAGGTAACGCTCGAAGAACAGGCGGGGACTGCCGAAGGCGCTCTGCGCAACCTGCCGGGTGCGCTCGATAAGGGGCATCAATTCTTCTTGGGACTCGATGATATGGATGCCGATGCCGCCGCCGCCCTCGGCCGCTTTGACCATCAGCGGGAAGCCCAGTTCCCAAGCTTTGGTAGCGGCGTGCTCATTGTCCACGGCCGCGTCGGTGCCCGGGAGTATCGGGAGCCCGGCCTTGCGGGCCAGCTTCCGGGAGCGGAGCTTGTCTCCCATCTTTTCCATGACATCAGCGTCCGGCCCAACAAAGCAAATGCCCGACTCCTGGCAGAGACGGGCGAATCCGGCATTTTCAGAGAGGAAACCGTAGCCGGGATGGATAGCCTGGGCGCCGGACGCTTTGGCGGCGTCCAGTATCTTTCCCATGTTTAAGTAGCTGTCGTGGGGGGGAGCTTCGCCAATCAAGTAGGCCTCGTCGGCCAACTTGACGTGTAGCGCTTCCTGGTCAACCGTCGAGTAGACGGCGACGGTCTTTATGCCCAACCTCTGACAGGTGCGAATGATCCGGCAGGCGATCTCGCCCCGGTTGGCGATCAATATCTTGGCAAACACAATTTACCCTTCATATCAAGGAACGGCAGCCCTGTTTTTAGGCGTGAAACCGCGGGCCCCGCTCAAAAATGAGCCATAGGCCCTAAATGTATACCTCAGGAAGGGACTCTTTGTGTAGGCGTTCCAAGAACGCGTTAGAACGAATTTCCTTACCCAGCCAGTAGCTTACGGTGGTGGAAAGCAGGCTTTTTAACTCGGCGGCCAGGCTGTCGTCCAGAGACAATGTACAGGCCTCGGCAATCTCGCTACGGTCCAAGAGACGCAGCACCTTTAAAGCGCGGAGTGACAACGGCCGCAGATGGGCATCGTCAGGGCTGCAATCCAGGCATAGAGTGCCTCCCACGTTGGGGCTGAAACGGTGGGCATCAGGCTCCAATTCAATGCGGCATTCAACGCAGTGATACAGTTCTGGCATCAGCCCGGACACCTGCAGCAGGTGGAACTCGAAGAACCGCAGGGGCATGTCCGAGGCCGGATCGGCCTCCAAGGCCCGGAGGGTATCGATCATCAGCCGGAACAGTTCGGGGTTGGCGCTGGCCTCGGCTCCGAACCCGTCCACTAACTCAGCCAGGTACAATCCCTTGGAGATGCCCATCAGGTCTTCTTTCAGTTTTGAGAAGCTCCTGACAACCTCCGCCTGGGAGATGATGTCCATGTTGCGGCCGTGGGCCATGGACATCTTGACGACGGTCAAAGGCTCAAGGTGGCCCACCAGTTTGCTGGTCGACCGCCGCGCCCCTTTGCCCACGGCCCGAACCTTCCCCTGATCCCTGGTGTACATGGTGACCAACAGGTCGGCTTCGCCCAGCGGCGTGTAGCTGAGGATGATGGCTTCGCAGCGATAGGTCCTGGGAGGGGCCATGGTTGAAGCTCCGGATCGAATCTCTTGGCTTAAATCTTCCGGCGGCCCTGAATCGACCGGGTAAACTTGGTCATGATTAGAGTTCCTGCCTGCCCTGAAATGCTCGCGTCAACGTGGTCTCGTCGGAATATTCCAATGATCCTCCCACGGGCAGCCCTCTGGCAAGGTGGGTGATCCGCAGGTCGTCCCGGCCCTGATGGCGGCGGATGTACATGGCCGTCGCCTCGCCTTCTAGAGTAGGGTTGGTGGCCACGACCAACTCGGTCACCTCCGGCAGGGCCAGACGGGTGAATAGTTCCTTCAGCTTCAACTGGTCGGGCCCGACTCCGTTGATCGGCGAGATGACGCCATGGAGCACATGGTACAGGCCGCGGAAGCTCCGGGTGCGTTCCATGGCCAGGACATCCAGGGGGTCCTCAACCACGCAGAGCATGGTCCGGTCCCGGCGGGGGTCGGAGCAGATCTGGCATGGTGAGGCGTCGGTCAGGTTCTGGCACTCCTCACAAAAGACGATATTCTGCTTGACGGAGGTCACGGCGTCGGCCAGGGCGTAGGCGTCTTCGTCGGGCAGCCGAATGATGTAGTACGCCAGGCGCTGGGCGCTTTTGGGGCCAATGCCCGGCAGCCGGTTCAGTTCCTGCACCAGCCGGGCCAAGGAAGGGGCTGCTCCGGAGATGTTTTCTTGAGTCATTCTGAAGCCGTGGGGAACCGCTCCAAGAGTTCTTTGTCGAAGGTCTTGAACGGGACGTTTAACTCCAGTGCGAGTTCTGCAAAAATACAGTCTTGGGCTCTAAACCCGTATCGTGCCGCGATATCCGATGCTTTATTCATGCGGTCTCGGTCAAGCGGATACATAATCAACATATCGTCTCGCTCCCAGTCCGCCACACTTTTATTCCACGTAGACACGAGCGCGATCCAATTTCGGGTTGCTCGTCTCCGTATCGCAGATGTCACTTCTATGCTCGCCAGCATGGGCAAATGGAAGGTGTAGTCACCACGCTCGAGGCCGTTGATATATTCCAGCGCATGTTGGTGGTTTTTCTCATTCGCTAAAAAAGAAGCGACGATAATGCTTGAATCAACGACTATCGATTCCAACTAATCACGTTGCTCTCGAATAGCGTCCACCGCGGAAACACCCTTTGGCCACACCTTGCTGATCTCCTTGGATAATTCCCGCCAACCCTCAAATGGGTCTTTGATCGATAAAAGTCTCACCATAAGCTCTAGTTCTTCTAAAGCGGCTTTCAAGTTTGCGGTAGCAGTCTCATCCACAGCTAGTTGCATCAACGAGGTACCGAGACCTTCGGCGTTGGCTTTGGAGGAAACGCCGAGGAATTCTTCCACCCCTTTTTGGGCTTCTGAGACGTTCTGATCGAGGATTCCGCCGAGTCCGCGAAGTAGTGCGCTGCCGCTCCAAGCGAGGATCAAATCGTTTAAGTACGATCGTTTCTGGGCCCCAAACTCCTGGCGTAGATCAAAGGCCTTTCCGAAAGCGTCAAATGCCTCCTCTAGGCGGTCTACCTGAAGCAAAGCCGTTCCTCTGAGCGCCCAAGTGGATGGTGTCTCTTTTACCGCCAACGCCTCGTCATAGAATTTGAGGCCATTTTCGATGGCGCCTGCCTGGCAGAGAAGTATCCCCTTCTTGGCTAATAGAAACTCCAAAACGTCTGGCCGTTTGGATTTTGGAAGAAGGTTAAGAGTATCGTTGATGAAAGAATCTATGTCTTCGGCAACGATCGTGTCTTCGCTGATCCGGTCTGCGATGTAGCCCGACGCCTTCTTAACGGAAGCCTCATGTTCGTGAGGAAATCCCTTGACCAAGGCTTTATTGAGCGAAGGAAGTCCAATCTCGTTTGCCAATGAAGTGATCGTCATGATGTTTGCTGCTAGCTTGGAATAATTATACTAAGAAAGCCCCGGGATGTTCATGCCGCCGGTGACCACGCTCATCTTCTGGGCGGCCAGTTCCTGGGCTTTGGTGGACGCATCGTTTACCGCCGCCAGGACCATCTCCTGGAGCAGGTCCACTTCTTCGGCAGCCTCGGGCTCGATGGTCACGGACTCCACGATCTGTTTGCCGGTCATGACCACTTTCACCGCACCGCCGCCGGCGCTTCCCTCAACGGTGAGAGTCTCCAGCTCTTCCTGGATCTTCTGCAGTTGGGCCAGTTGCTTCTGCGCCTGACGCATCATGTTTCGGTTCATTCTTCGATCTCCTCTAGGACCCTGGCGCCCATACCCAGGGCCGTGCGGACCAGGGAACTCTGTTGCGCGGTTTTCACCGTGTTGGCGGTGGCCCCGCTTCCGTTGGCCATGGTGAGCCGGAACTCATAGGTCGCCCCAAACGAGGCGGTAACGGCCTCGCTCACCTGACGGCGGGACCCAGGGTCATCCATCTCTTCTTGCATCCGTTCCAGGTTGGCTTTGTTGGAGAAGCCCAACACCAGGGTGTTGCCCTCCAGAGAGACTGCGTTGGCCTTGCAGTCGCGAAGCAGGGCTCCCAGGTTATATTTCTTGCCCTTTTGACGGTTAAGCACTTTGACGGCCGCCAGCCATTGTGCGCCAAGCTCGGAGATGGGTCCGGGGTCCGGGGCCGGCCGGCGTTGGCTGGTGGGTTGTGCTGGAGCGCTGGCTGCGGGTCTTGCCGCGGCTGGGCGTGGCTCATCTGGAGCACGGCGCCGTGCCGGAGACTGGGCGGGGGCGTTCCCACTAGGGGCGCGGCTTGCTTGGGCCGGGGCTGCGGTCCGGGCGGGCGGCGCGGCCGGAGCGGGCTGTGTTGCCGGAGGGGCGGTGTCTTCGCAGATCTCCACCACCGCCAACTCCAAGGGAAGTGTGGACGGCGCGTCATAGCGCATATTGACGTCCCCCCAAATCTTCAGCCCTCTGACTACGCGCCACGACGGCATGTTGCCCAACAACTCCCTGAGTTGGGCGGTAACATCTTCAGAAAGGTCCACAGCGTCTTCTGAGCCCCATTGCAGGTGCATCACGGCTCTAAGCAACTCTATGGTCTGTTTGTGCAGTTGACGTAGGTCGGTGCCCCCCCAGACGGCCCGGTTCACCGCCGACAGCGCGGCCGACGTATTACCCATGAGCAGGTATTTGACCAATTCCAGAGAACTTTCTCCGTTGTCCAGGCCCAAAAGTTCTTCTACCTGCTTCAACGTGACGCCGCCGGCGCCTTCGGGGGAAGATACCACCAGTTGTTCCAGCAGGTTTTCGGCGTCCCGCAGGCTGCCGGCGGAGTGGCGGGCCACCAACCGCAGCGCCTCCGGCTCGACACTGACGCCTTCGGCTTCGGCGATGTCGGCCAGGCGGCCGTAGATCAAATCTGAGGCGATGCGGCGGAAGTCGAACCGCTGGCATCTGGAGATGATGGTCGGCAGGATCTTGTGGACTTCGGTGGTGCACAGGATGAAGATGACGTGGGGAGGCGGCTCTTCCAGTGTCTTTAAGAAGGCATTGGAGGCCGCGTCGGTCAGCATGTGGGCTTCGTCGATGATGTAGACCTTGCGCATTCCCTGGGCGGGGGCGAAGTTCACCTTCTCCCGAATATCGCGTATCTCGTCGATGCCCCGGTTGCTGGCGGCGTCCAGTTCGATGATGTCCATGAACTGGCCGCGGTTGATCGACACGCAGTTGGCGCAGGCGTTGCAGGGGTCGCCGTCCTGGGTATCGAGGCAGTTCACCGCTTTGGCTATGATCCGGGCGGTGGTGGTCTTGCCGCTGCCTCTGGGACCGCAGAACAGGTAGGAGTGGGAGACCCGCCCCTGCTTGATGGACTGGCGCAGTGTGCTGGAGACGTGGTCCTGCCCCACCAGTTGGCTGAAGCTGGAAGGCCGCCACTTGCGGTAGAAGACCTGGGCGGGGGAGGCAGGTTCGTTTATGGCCTGGCCGGTCATGATTGGCGTGTCTCCATCGTGTTTCTTGCCGTCTGTTCTGTCCCCGACGGTTTTATTCTGGGATTTACTCTGAAATGTTCAGTTTTGCCAGAGCTGTGCGCTCCTTGGACTGCATCAGCGCCGTTTCTTCAGGTCCCACATGGTCGTGTCCAGTGAGATGCAGCACCCCATGTACTACCAGAAGGGCCAACTCATGTTCAAGGGGCGCGCCCCGCTCTTCCGCCTGACGTTTCGCCTGGGGGTAGGACACAATCACTTCTCCCAGGGGAGAAGGCTCGCCGGGCGGCAAGACGAAATCGAAGCCGCCGGTTCCGATCAGATCCCGGGGCGGTCCCCCTTCGCCTTCCCAGTGGCCGGGGTAGTCCGGGGAGAAAGACAGCACGTCAGTCACCTCGTCCAGTCCTCGAAACCGGGCATTCAGGCCGTGAACCGTGTCGTCGTTGGTGATAAGCAGGCTGATCTGCGACGCCTCTGTACCGTCCAGCGCCACATCCAGGGCTGCTTGCGCTATTCCCATCAGCCAATCTTCAACAGATGGTCTCGGGGATGCGCCCGTAAGATTTCCCAGGATATCGCTGAGAATACTACCGGTGAAGGGATCGTCCACGGATAGATAGACCTGACGGTCTTGCTGGTTGTTCAAATGCAGATCTCGAGCCTGGGGAAGGGGCTCCGGCCTTTGGTTTAGACCGGTTTGGGCCGTGATTCGAGGCTGAGGCAATGATAGCACGGTGGCCGGAATAGGGACAAGAACCGGCGCGCCAGAAACCATAACCTGAGCTGGGCAAGGGGGCCATAGCCGCACCTCCCAGCGATTGACGGCATCACATCAATGTCCGTCCACGGTCCGTTCACGTTTAAGGAGGTCCGGAATTGGCCAATCGTAGAAGCAGAAAGCGCGGCCGTGTCTCAGCCGGGGCCCGGCAGGGCGCACGGAAACAGCAGAAGAAATTCATCAGTTACGGGCTGGGAACGTTGGCTTCGATCGCCGTCGTGGCGGTCATCGTGTTCGCGGTGGCCTCAAGCAGCGGCAGCAGCGGTGAGGGTTCTGACGCTCCTAACTTCGAGTTCAGTCTGTTCCAGGGAATCGATGAGATAGGCTTCCGCGAAGGCAACCTGGCCAGTCTCAAGGGTCAACCCTTGGTGCTGAATTTTTGGGCCGGATTGTGCCCGCCATGCCGGGCCGAGATGCCCCAGTTCCAAGTGTTCTACGAGGAGTTCAAGGACGATATCATGCTGTTGGGCATCGACATCGGGATCTTCACCGGTCTGGGCTCCCGTAGCGACGCCGAATCCCTGCTGCGGGAGTTGGGCGTGACTTATCCGGCAGGCTGGACCGATGACGGCAGCGTGCCTCGAAAATACGGCGTAACGGCCATGCCAACCACCGTGTTCATTACCTCCGATGGCAAGATCTTCGAGAAAAAAGCGGGCGCCATCGACGCCAGCTTCCTGGCTCGGGCAACCCGGGAACTTCTGGCGGCCGAGGCGTCAGTGGGAGCGGATCGCGGGGGCTAACGGGCCCTCCACATCCGGTGCGCGAACGCTTGCCGGGTCATGCGAATTCCTCCAGAATCAAAAAACCCCGCGGCACAAACCGCGGGGTTCCTTTTTTACCTGTTTTGGTACCCCGGATGGGCTTCGATCCCATGATCTCCACCTTGAAAGGGTGGCGTCCTAACCGGGCTAGACGACCGGGGCACAGGCATATTCTACTATAGCGCCGATCCTATTGGTAGAAGCGTGACGGTATAAATCAGGCTTGGCTGATAGCTGATAGCTGTCGGCTGAAAGCTGCTGGGCTACGGATATACCGCCAACGCCTCCAGGGATGTTTCCTCCGGGAATCCGCACATCACGTTCATGTTCTGCACGGCCTGCCCGGCGGCCCCCTTCACCAGGTTGTCCAAGCAACTTATGACGATCAATCGTCCCGTGCGTTGGTCGATGGCAGGGTGGACCAGGCACAGGTTGTTGCCCAAGGTCTGTTTGGTTTGGGGAGGAATGGGCACCACCCGCACGAACGGGTCGTCTGCATAGTAATCCCGGTACAGGTCCAGCATCTTTTCATGACCTTCGTCACCGGCCCATCTATCCGGCTCGGTCAGGGTTGCGTAGCAGGAACTTAATATGCCCCGGGTCATGGGAACCAGGTGGGTCAAGAAAGTCAGATTGAGCGGTTTCTTGGCCAGTGGAGTCAGTTCCTGGGTTATCTCAGGCAAGTGCCGGTGGCCTTCCAGCGCGTAGGCGAAGACGTTCTCGTTCACCTCCGAGAAATGGTTGGTCATGTTCAGGCTCCGGCCGCCGCCCGACACCCCCGATTTGGCGTCGACGATGATGTCTTGAGTGATGACCCCCGCGGCCACCGCCGGGGCCAGGCCCAAGATGGCGCTGGTGGGGTAGCAGCCAGGGTTGGCGACCAGGCGGGAATTCTTAACGTCCTCGCGGTGCAGTTCGGTTAGGCCGTAGACGGCCTCCTCAAGGTAGGTGGGGTCCGGGTGGGCCACCCCGTACCATTCCTCATACTCATCGGCCTGTTTCAAGCGGAAATCGGCGCTGATGTCGATGACCTTCACACCCTGTTCCAGCACCGGAATGCAGGCCTCAGCGCTGGCTTTGTGGGGCAGGGCCGAGAACACCAGGTCCAGACTGCCGCTCAGTTCCGGCTCAATGGTCAGGTCTATGGCGGTCAGGTGGGGGAACACCTCGTGCAACTTCTGCCCGGCGGCGCTTCTGCCCGTGACCGAGGTTACTTCCACCTCAGGGTGACGGTACAGGATGCGGGCCAACTCGCTTCCTGCGTAACCGGTGATGTTGATGATCCCTACTTTCATGTCGCTTACCCTTCGTTTACGGGGTTTCAGATTGGGGAACGTGGGGCGTGGGCGCCCCGCCCGTTCCGGCCAAAGTTTGTTCTTCTTGGGCGGCCAATGTGGCTAGGTCCGCCTTGCTCATGAACTTCTTTCGAGAGGGACAGAGCCCCCCAACCACGCACTCGGGACATAAGGGCCGTTGGGCCCGGCACACCTGGCGGCCGTGATTGATGTACGAGATGTGGAAGTTGAATACTTCTCCAGGATCGACCTTGTCCTCCAGTATATCGTGGGCCTTGTCCACGCTCACTTTGGGGCCGATGACCCCCAGGCGTTGGCACACCCGGTAGATGTGGGTGTCTACCGCCATGGCCGGCATGCCCAGGGAAAAGCTTAGCACGATTCCGGCCGACTTTGGGCCGATGCCGGGTAGCTGCCGGAGCCAGGCCTTGGCATCGTTCAAGGGCATCTCCCGCAGGAACGACAGGTCTAGCGAACCGTTCAGCTCCAGGACCCGTTTCAAGACTTCTTTGATGCGGGGGGCCTTGATCTTGGCCAGTCCTCCGGGGGCAATGGCCATTTCTATGTCCGTTATCTCGGCTGAGGCCACCTCTTCCAGGGTGACGAAGCGGTCCATCAGGCGGCGGTACGCCCGGCTGGAGTTGATGTCGGAGGTGTGCTGGGAAAGGATGGTGAAGACCATCTCGTCGGTGGGCGGCAGGCGTGGTTCCTGGGAGAATGGGCCGTATTGCGCGGTCATCATCTCGATGGTCCGGGCGATATCGGCCTTGCTCTTGGTCCTGGGGGCCCTTTTATTAACGTTGGGTTTAGGCACGGTTTTTATTCGTTGAGGACGGAATTGGTTACCGGTCCGGCATAGGTGAAGATCTTAGCACCCGCTTGGCTGAAAATAGAAAACCGGGAGGCTTAGCCTCCCGGTTTTCTTAGGTCCCTATCTTGGTATCGGGAACTTTAGAACAGGTGGCAACTAAGTGAGTGCCCAGGCGAGATCTCTTTAGTCTCGGGCTTTTCCACGGAGCAACGGTCCATGGCGGCGGGGCAACGGGGGTGGAAGTAGCAACCCGACGGTGGATTCAGCGGCGAGGGGACCTCGCCCTGGAGGATTATCTCCTCCTGTTCCATGTCGGGATGGGAGGGCAACGCCGCCGACATCAGGGCCTTGGTGTACGGGTGGGACGGATTGGTAAACAGCTCCTTCACCGGGGAGAGCTCCACGATCTGCCCCAGGTACATGACCGCCACCCAGGTGCACATGTAGCGGACCGTGGCCAGGTCGTGGGCGATCAGCATGTAGGCTACGTTGTACTCGGCCTGCAGGTCTTTCAGCAGGTTCATGATCTGGGCCCGGATGGAAACGTCCAGAGCCGACACCGGCTCGTCCAGCACGATGACCCGGGGGTTCAAAGCCAGCGCCCGGGCGATGGCCAGCCTTTGGCGTTGCCCACCGGAGAACTCATGGGGAAAGAGGTTGCGGTGGTATTCGTTCAAGCCGACGTCATTCAACAGTTTTATCACGCGCTCTTGCTGTTCGGCCCGGGTGATGTCCCAGTTGATGACCATTGGCTCGGCGATGATGTCCTTGACCCGCATGCGGGGGTTCAGCGAACTCCACGGGTCCTGGAATACCGCTTGCACCGAACTCCGGTACGACTTTCTAACGGCGGACGAGGTATGGTGGACGTCCTGGCCCTCGAAGAGGATGCTGCCCTCGGTGGGCTCCTCAAGCATCAGCATCATCTTTGCGGTGGTGCTTTTGCCACAGCCGGACTCGCCAACGACTCCCAGGGTTTCACCGGCGCGTAGCTCGAAGGAGATGTCGTCCACTGCTTTGATGTAGCCGGTAATTCTAGAGATCAACAATCCCTTGGTCACCGGGAAGTATTTCTTCAGGTTTTTGGCTTCGAGCAATACCTGTCCGCGCTGGGTGGTAGGGGCGGGCGATTCTATAGTGGTCATTCCAACTTCCAACATGAGGCGACATGGCCGTCAGCCACCGCCATCGAATCTGGATATTGTTCCAGGCACTTGTCCATCACTACGGGACATCGGTTCGCGAAGGCGCAACCTACCGGCAGGTCATGGAGGGGAGGGGGTTGGCCTTCGATCGAGTACAGCCGGTCAACGTCCCGGTCCATCTTTGGAACTGAGGCCAATAACGCTTCGGTGTAGGGATGGGACGGGTTGTTGAAGATGTCTCTAACGCTGCCGTGCTCGACGATGCGCCCGGCATACATCACCGCGACACGGTCGCACATCTTGGCGACGATGCCAAAGTCGTGGGTGATGAAGATTATCGAGAGGTTATCGTCCCGCTGTATGTCCTTGAGCAGCTTCAGGTATTGGGCCTGAATGGTTACGTCCAGTGACGTGGTCGGTTCGTCGGCGATGAGCACTTGGGGTTGGCATGAGATGCCGATGGCCCCGACGACCCTTTGGCGCATACCGCCACTCATCTGATGGGGATAGTCCTTCATTCGGGATTCTGCAGCGGGGATGTTGACCTTTCGCAGCATTTCGAGGGCCTTTGCCGTCACCGAGCGTTTCGGTATGTCCTGGTGAATCTTTATGGCCTCTTCTACCTGGTTCCCGATGGAGAAAACCGGGTTCAGGGAGGTCATGGGGTCCTGGATGATGAGGGCGATCTTGCTGCCCCGGATTCGGGCCATCTCCTGCTCGGAGATCTGAAGGATGTCATCGCCGTCTAGGATTATCTTTCCCGAAACGATGCGTCCGGGCGGAATGGGAATCAACCGCATGAGCGAGAGCATGGTCACGGACTTGCCGCAGCCCGACTCTCCGACGATTCCCAGGGTTTCGCCCCTGCGCAGGTCGAAGGAGATCCCGTCAACGGCTTTCACCGTCCCCCAGCGGGTCGTGAAGTAAGTCCGCAGGTCCTCGACCGTTAAAACAGTCTCCGTGTTTATTCTGGTTTCCGTGACCATTTAAACCTCTGATTCCTTGAATCGTTGCGCCAATCGAGTAGGGCTTTTCCGGTCACTCCAATTGCCGCAAGCGCGGGTCCAAGGTGTCTCGGAGCCAGTCGCCAAAGAGGTTCAGCGACATAACGGTCAACATGATGGCGATGCCGGGGAAGGTGGAGATCCACCAAACCCCTCCGGCCAACTTGTCACGTCCGTCGGCAATCATAGAACCCCAAGCCGGCGTGGGAGGCGGGACTCCGGCCCCCAGAAAGCTGAGGGTCGACTCCAGTAAAATCACGATACCCACTTGGAGAGTCGCCACCACGATCAGGGTGTTTATGGTTCCGGGGAATATGTGTATGAACAGGATCCGGGCCGTTGAGGCGCCGGAGACCTTGGCCAGGGCCACGTAGTCCATGTGCTTAAGTTGCAGCACTTCGCCCCGCACTTGGCGGGCGAATCTTGGCCATATAAACAAACAGAGCACGGTAACTATGATCCATAACGACTGACCCAGTGTAATCACCAGCACAAGGGCAATCAGAATCAAAGGAATAGCTAATTTGATATCGACGAGACGCATCAGGACCTCGTCAACGATGCCACCGTACCAACCGGCCATCAGACCCATAGTGACGCCGATTGTGCCACCCACCGCCAAGGTGACGATGGACACTATCAGCGAGATTCTAGCGCCGTAGATCACGCGGGAAAGAACGTCCCTGCCCAGATGGTCGGTGCCTAAGAGGAACTTGGTGCTACCGGCCGGCCTTGTATAGACCTCGATCTGATCGCCTAGCTGGATGTTTGGATCGATCTTCTGGGCGTCGCTCAACGTGACACTGGTGGTCCTTTCGTTGATCGACAATCGCTGGACCACGATCTTGACGGCCTGTGTACCGTTTGACCAGGCCGGAGGGATGTTCCGCTCTCGAAGTTCGCCCTTCTCCGGGTCGTGGGGCGCTAATAGGGGCGCGAATACCCCGGCAATCACAACTAGAGACAGGATGAATACCGGCAACATAGGCAAGCGCTTAAACTGTCGGTAGATTCCGGCTGCTTTTTGCCGACGGGTAGGTGGTGCAATTACGATTCCGCTAAGATCTGCTGCCATCTCTTGCTCCTACTTCCTAGGCGTACCGGATTCTAGGGTCTATGTAAGCGTAAAGCACGTCCACGAGGAACGCCGCGGTAACGTACAGCAATGTGAATGTTATCACTACTCCCTGAAGCAGCGGGTAATCGAAGGCAAACAGCGCCTCGATTGCCAGCCTGCCCAGGCCGGGCCAGGCGAACACCGTCTCTACAACCAAAGAACCGGTCACCAGGGCGCCAATGGTGACCCCGGCGAAGGTGAGTGGTGGAATCAGGGCGTTCCGGAAAGCGTGCTTCAAGATGATTGTTCTGGAGTTAACACCCTTGGCCCGCGCCAGCTTGATGTACTCCGAGTCCAGCACGTCCAACATGGCGGACCGGACCAGCCGTAGATTTGCGGCGGCGTAGTACCACCCCAAAGTCACGGCAGGGAGAATTATGCTATTCCATTCCTGTTTTCCGTATGGCGGGACCATGCCCAGCTTCACCGCGAAGAAGAACATCAACATGATGCCCATCCAGAATGGTGGAGCCGACTGCCCGATCAGGGCCACGATTTTTCCAAACCAATCCAACATCGTGCCACGTTTTACTGCTGACAAGATGCCCAGCGGCACCCCCACCAGCAACGAAAAGGTAAAGGCCACACCACCTAACATCAAGGTCGCGGGCGCACGCTCGAGGACGACTTCGGTTACGGGGCGGGCTTCTCTTACCGATATTCCAAAGTCACCCCGGACAGCGCCCTTGAGGAAGATGCCGTACTGCTGATAATAGGGTTTGTCCAAGCCTAAAACAACTCCCATGCGGTCCCAGTCTTCCTGGGTTGAGTAGTCGTCCAGGTAGATATGTCTGGGATCTCCTGAGACTCGGCTCATGATGAAGATGATCAGAGACACCGAGAGCAGGGTTACCAAGGCGAGAAGGAACCGGCGTACCAAGTATTTCTGCATTTTGTCTAACCGTCAGTGCACAGCGTTGTGAAATTGAGTCGGAGTTTTCCTGGTTACGAGCGCCCGGGCTATCGCGAATGCGAGGCCCGCGGCGTTCGCCCCCACAGTTGACCCTAAAGCCGTGTAGTAGATTGGCGATTTAGTCGGCATCGCGCAACATTCAACCTCTACCGTCGATCCATATTCAAATCCACCCCAGGCGCCAACGACTCCGGCTCCCACGACGACCACCGCTGTTAGCGCTAAGACTAAACTTTTCTCACGATCGAGGTGCAGCCAGGCGACAAATGCGGCCGTTCCGGCGCCGAACCCTGCCCCGAAGAACAGAGACCCCAGCCACACGTCGATCGATTGAAACCCAAAAAATATAAATAAGGCCCAGGCGGTTCCTATGCCAATCATGCTCAGGATTACGCCTAAGACCACCCCTACAACCGTTCGCCCGACGGGGACCAAGAATGGACCCACCTTTTCTCTTATGTCCCTATCGGGAGACGATTGCACCTGGTTTGGAACCCCTTTTACATATGTACGCTGGATAGCGTTGCGTGGATCACCCCGGACTGATCAGTTGCCTCGTATATTTACGAGTTTCAGCGAGGCTTCATGTACTCGTACCCATTGATCTGCCGGAGGTCGCCTTGCTTGATGAAACCTTCCCAAGTCCCGAGTTTCGGTCCGATCGGCCAGATATTGTCGAACACGTACAAGCCGGTCTCACCGAATATGTTGTCGAACATGAAGTCGGCGACCTCAAGCTCCAAGGCCTCTCGAGCGACCCGGTCCGTGGTCGTTTGAATTATCGGAATCTTCTCCTCCAAGAACGGGTGCTCGGTGCCGTAGCTGAACACCGAGTCGTTCAGGTAGTTGGCGTATCCCTGGACCGGCGCCAATCGGATGGACACCGAGTGGCAGGAGATCCCTTCATAGGTGCGGGCCACGAACGTAGGCCGCAGGGTGCCGTAGGGAATGTTCTGGAAAGTGACATCTAGTCCAATGTCGTCCCAGTACTGTGCGATAGCCTCGCAGGCTTCCACCTCGGAAGGCGCCCCGCGAAGGGCCGGCGACAGGGTGAGTTTAAATCCGTTGGGATATCCGGCCTCGGCCAACAGGCTCTTTGCCCGTTCGGGATCGAAATCCCAGACCATTCTGGCGGGCAGGCGGGCTTCGTCAGGTCCGCCCCAGTCTCTCAAGGCCAGCGGGTGGCCGAATCCCAGCAGCAATTCGTCAACGATCGTCTGACGGTCGATGGAGATAGAGAGGGCTTCCCGGACCTTCCGGGCGGTTTCCCACTCCGCGGAATTGACGTCACTATTTGGAGATACCCACGGGAGGTCGGTGTTGTAGTTGGGCCATGACTTTCCGCCTCCATCGCGGGCGGGCAGGTAGGTCTGGCCGTAGATGTTCAGTCCGGCCTGTCCGGCGTTGGGCACCTGCAGCAGCATGGCGCCCTCAACTTTCTCAATCTCGGTGATGGAGTCCAGAGCCATCACGAATGTGTCCAGGTTTCCAGTTTTGAAACCGGCTACCCGGGCAGACTCTTCGGGGATCTCCCACTCCACCAACTCGGCGAAGGTGGGAGTCTGACGCCAGTGGTCTTCCACGGCGGCCATCCGCCAGAACTCACCGGTGCGCCATTCTGTTATCTCCCAAGGACCGGTGGCGGCGGTGTTGCGGTTGGCTTCATCCTCGCCATCCTGTTCAAACTGCTTCTTACTCACGATCCAGGCTATGGTGGCCCGGGGAGTCGCCAAGAGTTCGAGGATCGGTATATCGGAGAACGCCACGCCGGAGTTGACTACCCAGGTGTAATCATCGGGGGTCGTCTGGTTGCCATCGTCGGCGAAGAATATCTTCCTGGCGTTGGAAGCCCTGGCGTGTTTCTCACTGTCCCGTATCTGTTCGAAAGAGAAGACTACGTCTGCAACGGTCATCTCGCCGAAGCCCTTGTGGAACTGGACACCCTTGCGGATGTGATAGGTCCACGTGGTGCCGTCAGCGGAGATGTCCCAACTTTCAGCCAGCATCGGGACGACTTTGTTGCTGTCGAAGTCGTACATGCCGAGCGTCTCGGTGACGGGCGCCGCGTTGTTCAGGAATATCTGGGGGTTACCCGATAGTTTGGGGCTGCCGAAGTAGGGCCCCAGTTCCTTCTGACCCACGTTGATCGTGCCGGAGGGTTTGACCATCACCGCCGGCGCCGCGGTGGGTGCTGCGGTGGGAGCGGGCACTGCCGTTGCTCCGCCTGATGGAACCGCGGTCGGCGCCATCGCGGTCGGAGCGGGCGCTCCCGGCGCTGTGGTTGGCGCCGCCGGTCTGGGCGTCGCTGTCGCGGATGAACCGCAAGCCAAGATAGCGGCCAGCAGGAGCGCCAACGGCCCTAAGATCATGATTTTGGGATTCTTTAACCAGTGATTCAAGACGGACTTCCCTCCGAACCGTGTTTGGAATCGTGGTGAGCCGCTGCCCCCGGAATACCTGAACGGGCTTCCGGGGGCAGTTTGGTTTTTATAGAGATTCTTTACTCTCTAGTGATTCCCTTTGGTTTCCCACTCTATTAGCGAGGCACCATGTACTCATACCCATTGATCTGACGGAGGTCGCCCTGCTTGATGAAATCACCCCATGGGGCGATATTCGGGCCAACCGGCCAGACGTTATCTACCACATACAGGCCGGTCTCGGCGAAGACCTCTTCGATATAGAACTTGGCGATCTGGTCCTCGAAGGCTACGCGGTCGACCGTGAGCACGGATTTTTGCGCTAGGGGAATCAGTTCTTCAGTGATGGGGTGTTCGGAGCCCCAACTGAAATTCCCGCTGTTTAGGAAGCTGGCCATCCCCTGGATCGGGGCCAGACGCGCGCCCACATTATGGCAGGACATTCCCTGATAGGTGCGTGCGACCGCCGTTGGCCGGTATGTCCCGTAAGGAACATTCTGGAAGTTGACATTTATCCCGATGGTATCCCAGTACTGGGCGATGGCCTCACAGGCCTCCACCTCGGAGGGCGCTCCGCGGATGGCCGTCGTCAGCGTGACGCTGAATCCGTTGGGGAAGCCGGCCTCGGCTATGAGCTTCTTGGCCCGCTCGGGGTCGTAGGGCCAGGTCTCTTGAGGAGAGGGCAGGCGGTCCTCAAAACCCATCCAGTCTTTGAGGGTCAGCTGGTGTCCGAACCCCAATAGCAGATTGTCGATGATCGATTGGCGGTCGATGGCTATCGACATGGCCAATCGGACATTGCGGGCGTTGGCCCATTCCGGGGAGGTGATGTCACTGTTTGGCGACACCCATGCGTTCTCGGGATTGTAGGCTGGCCAAGACTCTCCATCTCCACCCCGGGCAGGCACATAAAGTTGGCCGTAGAAGTTCAGTCCGGCCTGTACGGCGTTGGGTACCTGCATCAACTGGGCGCCAGGAACGGTTTCCACCTCTGAGATGGTATCTAGAGCCATGACAAAGGTATCCAAGAGGCCGGTCTTGAAGCCGGCCAGCCGGGCAGACTCCTCGGGGATCTCTTGGAATGTCAATTCGGCGAATGCGGGAGTCTGGCGCCAGTGGCCCTCCACGGCCTTCATCCGCCAGAACTCACCGGTTCTTGCCTCGTCGATCTCCCAAGGACCGGTGGCGGCCGTGTTGAAGTTAGCCTCATCTTCGCCGTCCTGGTCCCACTGCTTCTTGCTGACGACCCAAGCGGCGACCGCCCGGGGAGTCCCCAGTAATTCTAAGATCGGTATCTCGGAGAAGGGCACGCCGGTATCGACCACCCAGGTGAAGTCATCGGGGGTCGTCTGGCTGCCGTTTTCCGCGAAGAACATCTCTAAGGCGTTGGCAGATCTGGCGTGTTTGGTGCTGTCGGCGACTTGGCGGAAGGAGAAGACAACGTCTTCAACCGTCATCCTGCCGAAGCCCTTGTGAAATTCGACATCGTCGCGGATGTGATAGGTCCATACCTGTCCGTCGGCGGAGACGTCCCAACTTTCGGCCAGCATTGGACCCACCTGGCCGTTGTCGAAGTTATACATCCCCAGGGTCTCGGTGATGGGTATGGCGCTGTTCAAGAAGATCTGGGGGTTGCCGATCAATTTGGGGTTGCCTACGTAGGGCCCCAACTCTTTCTGGCCTACATTTAACGAGCCGGAAGGTTTGGCTGCAGCTGGGGGCGGCGGCGCCGCAGTGGGCATTGCGGTCGGAACAGGCACTGCCGTCGGTGCCGGACCGCCACCGGTCGATGGCACCGCAGTCGGCGCCGTGGCCGTGGGGGCCGCCGGAACCGCCGTTGGCGAGGCCGGTACGGGCGTCGCGGTTGCAGACGACCCGCAGGCCAAGATAGCGGCCAGCAGGAGAGCCAAGGGTCCTAGGATCATAAGTTTGGGGTTCTTCAACCAGTGATTCAAGATGGTAAGCCTCTAATCTAGAGTTTTGGGGTTGCGGTGAGCCATTGTCCGGGAACGAAATTTAATCAGGAGGGCAATCTGGGACTCGCCAGGTTTCGATGAACCGTGAATCACTTCCCAGAGATACCCGCCGGTCCATCTTGCGGCGGATTTCATGCCCAGACATCACCCGCATAGCAATATAGAGGGCGGCAAACATAGCCTCCCAAATCGTTAGATAGATATATACTATCGAGTTTATCAAGTCAATAGGCTGGATTTACGAACTAATCGTTATTAGCCACAGCGTGGATGAGGCTGGCGTGGCCGGGATTCTGAGCCGACATAACTGTCCGATTCCAGTGGAACAGCGGCATTTGGGCGGTAGCTGGAGTGATACCGAGGCCGTAGCTAGTCAGATGGGTCGGTTGGCGGACGGCGCTGCTCGCCCCGGAGGAACTTCTCCAAGTCCCGGACCAATTCGGCTGGGTCCGGAATCTCGATGGCGGCAACTGCTTCGTCGTACTGGCCTTCCAGCTTGGCGACGTAGGAGCTGATCTGATCGTCCCTGGCCACGGCTTTGGCCACCTCTTCATTAAAGATTTCGGCCGCTGATTTCAGTTCCGTCAGGTCCAGGGGCAGGTCAAGCAGCTTGACGAGTATCTGCAAAAGGTTAGAGCCCACTCTGTGGTTGGGCGCTGCCTGGAGGTAGTGAGAGGTGTGGCCCCAGATGGATGTGTACTCCATCCCCTCGTTGATACAAGCATCCATGATGGCCGAACTTATCCCCGTCGGGCCTTGGTAGTTGGACGGCCGGATGCCCTGGCTTTCCAGGAACTCGTTGAGCTTGGGCTCGCTGGCGGTGCCGCTGAGTTTAACTGGGCGGGTGTGTGGGACCGCGTCCAACAGCGCTCCAATGTGAATCACAGACTCGACGCCATGCTCCCTGGCCACCTTGGCCACCGTCTTGGAGAAGGTGCGCCACTTCAAGTTGGGCTCAACGCCCACGAAGACCATGATTCCCGATTCGGAGTTGGTGTCTGTAAGATACGAAAATTCGTTGGCCGGCCAATGGATCCTGCGTTTTCCGTCTCTGGTCCGCGAAGTGTGAGGGCGGGTCTGGGAGAAGTCGTAGAACTCCTCCGGGTCGATCTCAGCGAATTTCTTTGCGTGTAGTTTCCGCTGTAGGAATTTTATGGCGCTGGTCGCGCTCTCCGCCGCGTCCGCCCAGCCCCCGAAGACGATCACCAGGTGCTTCAGCTTCCTGTCCGGGGTCTCGTGGATGGTCAGATGTTCCATTTGCATCATGGCGTCCCAGTGAGGAATCCTGCCTGTCTGATCTGTGGCGATGGTCAACTGTGAAAGGGCAAGCACAGCATATCATCGGCTGCGATTCGCTCACAAGCGGCTCCGGCGACAACGTGCGGTCGGATTATTGGAGACCAGAGGTTTGGCTTACAGCCTGAGTTGGACGGGTTAGGCGCTGAATCTGTCCAGCCGAAATAGGCCGATGTCATGGGCCGTCTCGCCGTTCTGCGCCAGGTCAGCCATGATCTCGCCGATCACGCTGGCGAATTTGAACCCGTGGCCCGAGAAGCCGGCGGCCACCGAAACCTGGGGATGGTCCGGCAGTACGCCGATCAAGAAGTGCTCGTCCGGTGTATTGGTGTACATGCAGGTCTTCAGAGTCAGCGCCGGTCCCGCGGCCAATGGGAAATAGCGGCTGGTGAAACCCCGCAACACAGCTTCGTCTTCGGCGTGAACGTCACGGTCCATCAGGTCCGGGTCTACCTGCTGCAGCAGATGGTGAGAGCGGCCGATCTTGAATCCGGGGATGCTATAGGCGGGAAAGCCGTAAAAGCGTCCCTCTTCGGTCGAGATACCGAAGACCGGAAAGGTCTCCGGGCGGAAGAGCTCCGGGCGTGTGGGTTGGAACCAGCCCAGCACTTGGCGCTCAGGCACCGCGCAGGTGGCCACTTGGGGAACCATTTTGGCGGCCCAGGCCCCGGCCGTGACCACTAATCTACCCGCTGTGTAGGTGTCCCGGTCAGTGCGGACGCGCACGTCTTCGCCTTGAGCTTCCCAGTCCAGCACCGTTTCCAGACTATGAATCTCAGCCCCGGCTTCTTCGGCGGCTTGGACGTGGCACACGATACACCGCTCCGGCAGCAGGAAGCCGCCGTCGGCCTGGTAGACCGAAGTGACCTCTTCGGGAAACCGGTAGCCGGGAAACCGCTTGTTTACCTCAGAGCTGGTCAATATCTCGTAGGGGATGTCGTGCCGGTCGCAGGCCTCCTTGGCGCCTAAGAAATAACGGCTATCGGGCGGGCCGGCCCGGACCGAGCCGGTGGTGACCACCAGTTTCTCTCCGGCGGCGTCCTCCAACTGATGCCACAACTCGTAGGCCCGGCGCACCAGCGGCACGTACGAAGGATGTTCTTGGAGGGTGTAGCGGATCATCCGCGAATGGCCGTGGGATGACCCCAGTTCGTGGGGGATGCCGTACTGCTCCAGCCCCAGGACCTTCCATCCTCGCTTGGCCAGATGGTAGACGGCGGCGCTTCCCATGCCGCCGACCCCGATAACGATCGCGTCATAACTGGGCATGGCGTTTCTTTTAGTCTCAACCCTCAGCGGGATTCAGTCTTTGATGGGTATTAGTCTCTGGGAATGGGCGTGCCTGGGGTCTTCATGCGCATGCTGAAGACCGAGGTGCGGGCGGTGAACAGCATGGTGCGGTTGTCCGGTCCGCCCCAGGCGCAGTTGGCGGGGATCTCCGGAAGCCGGATGATGCCCAGGTGGTTGCCCGAGGCGTCGAACACCCAGCAGCCCTCGGGGCCGGTACAGTAGACGCGGCCTTCCAGGTCAACCTTCATGCCGTCGGGAACGCCGTCCTCGGCCGAATACATGGTGGCGAAGACCCGGTTGTTGCTCAGGCTGCCGTCGGCGGCCACGTCAAAGGCCCGGATCAGTTGGTGTTCGCACACCTGCTTCTTCTCTTTCTCCTCCAGGCAGCGGCTGTCACGGCGGGTGATGGCCACGTATAAGATGCGTTCGTCGGGAGAGAAGGCCAGGCCGTTGGGATATTCGGTCTCGGTCGTGCCCACTGAGTTCGTGCCGTCAGGTGCGATGCGGTGCACCCCGCTGAAGTCCAGCTCCCGCTCTTCATCTGAGAGGCGTCCGCCCGGATCGGTGAAATAAATGGTCCCGTCGGAGCGGCCCACCACGTCGTTGGGACGGTTGAGCCGTTTGCCGTCCACATGGGTAGCGATGGGCGTATAGGAACCGTCCAACCGGCGGCGCATGATCTGGCGATTGTCGCTCTCGCAGATCACCAAGTTGCCCTGCCGGTCGAAAGTCATGCCGTTGGTCCCGAAGCTGGGCTCCCGGAATACCTCAACCTGGCCGTTGGTGGACATCTTGTGGATCATCAGCTTCCGGATGTCAACGAACAACCAGTAGCCGTCGGGATGCCACAGGGGGCCTTCGGTGAACCCAAAACCGCCGGCCAGTTTCTCTGCCGGAGAATCGGTGATGTTGGCAATCTGGTCAGACATTATGGTCTCTCCGTGTACACGCGTGATACGAGCGCCGATTTAAGAGTTCACTCCAGGTGGGCTAGGTACTGCTCTTCAAAGTCCATGCCGGCCAGGTCGCTGAAGGCGTCCATCAGCCTGCGGGTGATCACGCCGGGGGTCTTGCCACCGGCAACGGGAGTGCCGTTCACCGAAGATATGGGGCAGATGCACAGGCTGGTCGAAGTCAAGAAGGCTTCGTCGGCGGTGTAGGCGTCATACAGGTCCAGGTCCTTTTCCTCTACAGGCATGCCCAGGCCGCTGGCCAAGTTCATGGCGACGCCCCTGGTGATGCCCTCCAAAACGAACTGCCCCTTGGGAGTGGCGACGGTCCCGTCCTTCACCAAGAAAATGTTGGAGCCCCGTCCCTCGGTGAGATTGCCGGCCTCGTCCAGCAGCACGGCCCAGGCGTCCGGGTCGCTGGCCTGGGCTTCCAGGTCACCCAGGATCAGGTTCAGATAGTTGTGCGTCTTGGCGCGCGGGCTGATGAACCGCGGTGGGATCCGCGGCACGGATGGTGTGAAGATGGCCGCTCCGTCCCGGTATAAGGGGGCCCGCCGGGCGAAGGGGATGGGGTGGGTCTCGATCAACACAGTGGGCCGCATCTCGTCGCCGGGCAGGATGGGCTCGATGCCCCGGCTGATGCGCTGCATGACCCACATGTCCTGGCCGGGCGGGAGCAGCCGGTAGTTGTGCTCCACCACCTGCCGGGACCAGTCCTCCATCTCCGCAGGTTCCATGCCCGGGTCGATGCGCAGGTAGCGCAGCGAGTCGTACAGACGGTGCACATGTTCCGGGAGCCGGAAAGGTGTTCCATTGAACGTGCGGGCGGCGTCGAAGACCGCATCGCCATAGAGGTAGCCCCGGTCTCGGATGGATATGCCCACCTGAGACTCGGGCTTCAGTTCGCCGTTGAAGAACACGATGGGTTCGGTCTGCGCCATTGCATGCACCTCAGAATCTTTGAGTGAATCATGCTGGAGACACGGTGTAGCCTGAGAAGTGTTATCTGAACATGACTAACGTTTGAAGGCGTTGGCGGCGGTGACCAGGGCCGGCAGCCCGCCCATGAGAAATGCCACGCCCACTGTCTCGGCGATCTCTTCTTCGGTGGCGCCCGCGGCCCGCGCCCGGTTGGCGATGGTGGTCACGCCGCCATCGTGGCCCAATAAAGCGTCGCAGAGCATGGTCATCAGGGTCTTTGTCTTGTTTGAAAGGGCTCCATCAGCCATGACCGATTCCCTGGCGCCGCCCACTGCTTTCATCAAGTCCGGAGTATTGTTCTCCAGCAGGTCTTGCCAGCTTGATTGCTGTGTCATGATTACCTCTTGTTCGTCTTGATGCCCATACGTGGCATAGGATAAAACGCGCTCAAAATTGTGATGTTCGACGTGAGCCGCCATGATAGCACAGAGGATGACAAATTAGGCAGGACGAAAGGCTTAGAGGGAAGGGAAGAAGGGAAACTTGATAGTAAGGAAAAGCTGAGGGGAAATCAAAAAAACGTGGCCGAAGGGGAGGGTCCTCCGGCCACAATGCGATTGTTTGCCGCACCCGCGCCGGTTGGCGCAGGGTTTAAGCCTGATTAAAAAACGCACTGTTGTCGCGGATGACCCGCAACCCAGCGCCTCGAAGATTTGTCCCGAGGTTAAGGGACCCTAAACCAGGTTTAGGCAGATAATTACCAAACCGATCTGACATCACTGCTGACAGCCACCCAACACACACTTCCCTACACACCACGTAGGGTGGCTGCAACAGGCCAGGTCCTGATGGTTAGGCGAGGACTAACGGCCAGGTCCAAAAACCGGACCGCCGGTACTGAGCCCTCGATCAGCGAAGAAGAAAAGCCGAGGGCCGCTGTTAAGCGGCCCCGATGCGAAATACCTTAGTGCTGCATGTCGGGCACGTCCCCGAAGTAGCGGGCTTCCCATTCTTCATGGTGATCTTCTGAGGGTTCTTGATCTCGCGCTTGCTCCTGCACTTCACACAATAGGCTTCCATTAGACACACCTCCCATCTTTAGGGTCGAGATATTCTATCCCGGATATTAGAGCATGTCAACATATAGTATGCCAGTTTCTTAAATTATGGCAAGTAATGAGACTGCGTAGCCTCATCTATATATGGTATGCCAAACATCCTGACACCATTAAAAACAGTAATCGGTGTACTTTCAAGTGCATCGTGTTTAGAATATCCACCAGAATGGGCATGCTTTTAATCGTCCGTCATGGCGAAACAGACTGGAACGCTCAAGGACGGATCCAAGGTCATACCGATATAGGGCTCTCGGAGAAAGGCGCGGAGCAGGCGCGTTCGCTTGGGAAACGGCTGGCCGGTCTAGCCATCGACGTTGCCTACACCAGCGACCTGAAACGCAGCTCTGAGACCGCCAGGATCGCATTGGGCGGGCGGGATATCGTCCTGAATGAGACCCCCAAGCTCCGGGAGTACCACAAAGGAGTATTCGAGGGACTGACGCTGGCCGAGATCAAGGCTCAGTTTCCGGAAGAGTACCCCAGGTACCTGGAGAAAAACCTTAGCTACGCTCCCAAGGGCGGGGAGACCACCCGGGACGTCAGCGCACGCATGACGGAGATATTCAATGAGATCAGGTCCAATCATTTGAACGAGACCGTGCTGGTGGTCAGCCATGGCGGCGTTCTCCGGGCGGCCATGGTTTCGTTGCTGGGAATGCCCCTGGAGGGGAACTGGTCGTTCGTGTTCGGCAACTGCGGTCTAACGATGGTCGACACTTACGAGGACAACGCGGTGCTGCGTCTGTTCAACGACACTTCCCACATAAACGGCACGGTGAATCACGGGATGCTGGGTTAACGGACCGCTTGGCCGTGAGACGTTTGAACAAATAAGGTAGTTTATCTAAATGGCCGGACAGGTATTGATGGTCCAGGGCACTGCCTCCCACGTGGGGAAGAGCGTGCTGGTATCGGCTTTCTGCCGCATATTCCGCCAGGACGGGTTTCGTGTCGCGCCTTTCAAGGCCCAGAACATGTCCAACAACTCCTATGTGACTGCCGACGGCGGTGAGATCGGACGGGCCCAGGCGGTCCAGGCCGACGCCGCCGGAGTCGAGGCCCGGGTCGAGATGAACCCGGTGCTGCTGAAACCCGAGGCCGACCACATCTCCCAGGTGATCGTGATGGGCCGTCCTTTGTTGTCGGCCAAGGCCAAAGATTACTTCGCCCTCAAGCCCCAACTCTGGGAGGCCGTGCGCACCTCTTTGGACAGTCTACGCGAGGACTTTGATATCGTCGTCGTCGAGGGCGCCGGCAGCCCCGCGGAGATCAACCTAAAGGCCAATGAGATCGTGAACATGCGGGTAGCGCTCTACGCCAATGCCCCTGTTTTACTCTGTGGCGACATCGACCGCGGCGGGGTGTTCGCTGCGTTGGTGGGCACGCTGGAGCTTCTGGAGCCCGAGGAAAGGGAGATCGTCAAAGCGTTCATCATCAACAAATTCCGGGGCGACCCGAGCCTGCTCACCGACGGCATCACCTGGCTGGAGGAGCGCACCGGCATCCCGGTGGCGGGGCTGATCCATTACTATCGAGACATACACATACCTGAAGAGGACTCAGTAGCCCTGGAAGATGCCGTGGAGGCCGCGCCCCAGTCGGTATTGGACGTGGCGGTGCTCCAGCTGCCGCATATCTCCAACTTCGACGACTTCGATCCCCTGGCGCGCCACCCAGGCGTAAACCTGCGGTACGTGGACTCGCCCACCCAGTTGGGCCGTCCCGACCTGGTGATCATCCCCGGCACCAAGACCACCATCCCCGACCTGGCCTGGATGAACGAACGGGGCTTGAGCCAGGCCGTCAAGGACCTGCACGGCGGCGGCGCGGCGGTGCTGGGGATCTGCGGCGGCTATCAGATGCTGGGAACCAAGGTCAGCGACCCCGATCACATCGAGTCGTCTATCTCAGAACTGGATGGCCTGGGGCTGCTCGATCTAACCACCGTGTTTGAGGGGAGCAAAGAGACGCACCGCATCACCGGGCGGGTTATTGCGGCCACCGGCCTGTTGGCGGGCGCTTCCGGAATGCCGGTCAAAGGGTACGAGATACACATGGGAAGGACCGTGGGGGAAAGATTCACTTCCCCATTTTGCATCGAGGACCGCGCCGATGCGCCGGTGACTGGTAACGGCGATCTTGAGGGGGCCATGGACGCGTCCGGCAGCGTGATGGGCACCTATATCCACGGCCTCTTCCACAACGGCGAGCTTCGTGGCGCCATGCTCCGGGAATTGGCCCGCCGCAAGGGCGTAACGCTGCCGGAGGTAACCGCTGAGATGGACCAGGACCGGGAATACGACAAACTGGCCGACTGGGTCCGCTCCAGCATCGATATGGACCTGGTTTACCGGGTATCCGGGCTTAGCCGCGACTACGATGCGGCCGGGGATTAATGGCCTCCCAGCTTTGTTTGGTGCTGGGGGGAGTAAGGTCCGGAAAGAGCGCCTTCGCCGAAAGCAGGGTCGGGTCGCTAAGTCAGCTATCCGGCCACACCGCGCTGTATGTCGCCACGGGACTGGCGGTCGATGACGACATGAAAGAGCGTATTCGGCGGCACCAAGAATCCAGGCCGCGGCATTGGTCAACTCTGGAGGAGCCCACGAAACTGGCGGAGAGATTGACTCCGTTGCTCAAGGGGGCCGAAAGCCCAGGCGCGGTGATCATCGACTCAGTGGATGTTTGGGTGGCCAACCTGCTGGTGGACCACGAAAAAGAAACCAATCAGGCGACAGAAGAAATCGTGATGCAAGCGACGGAAAAACTTCTGGCTCTGGTGGCCATTTCCTCACAATCGTTCGTCATGGTTAGCGCCGAAGTGGGACTGAGCCTGGTGCCTCCCGAGCCCTTGGGCCGCCGCTTTCAAGACCTCCTGGGGATGGTTAACCAGCGGATATCCGCCGCCGCCACCGAGGTGTACCTGGTGGTCGCGGGAATACCAACGAAGATCAAACCTTCAGATTAAACCAACACGCGTGAAGTAGGACCCCTTGGCCTCACCAAACGGCGATTTCTCAGAAGATTCAGAAGAAGAAGAAGGAGACGCAGGCGTGCTGCTGGGCAGCGCCACGGTCCGTGCGCCCGGCGTCTGTGGTGAACTGGCCCAGGGCGTGATGGACGGGGTCCACTTCCTGGTCACCTGCCCGGTGGACTTCTACTCCAGGGTCAAAGTCGATATCTATTCCGGCGGCCCCGGCGTTGAAGCGCCCGAGGATTGTGATAAAGCCGCCGCCGCCGTTCGCCGCACGCTTTCGCATCTGAAAAACAGCAAGGTCCTCGCCCGGCTGACCATCAACAACCCCATTCCCCGGGGCAAGGGCATGGCCAGCAGCAGCGCCGATCTGGCCGCGGCCATCGCCGCCACCGGCCTGGCTCTGGGCCAGGAGCTAACGCCCGATCAGATCGCCCAGATCGCCCTGTCCATCGAACCCACCGACGGCATCATGATCCCTGGAGTCGCCCTCTTCGACCACCGTGCCGGCAGCATCCGCGAGAGCCTGGGTCCGCCGCCTCCCATGGAGATCGTGGCCCTGGACCTGGGAGGCACCGTGGACACCGTGCAATTCAACATGGTCGACCGCTTCCAGCGCTGGCAGGCCGTTGACGAACAGACCACGGAGGCCCTGCGCCTGCTGCGGCAGGGAATAGCCAACCAGGACCCGGCGCTGGTGGGCCAGGGCGCCAGCATCAGCGCCGAGGCCAGCCAGAACGTCCTCGCCAAGCCCCGGCTGGCCGAGGTTAAGGAGTTCGCGGAATCGGTTGGCGCGGTGGGGATCAACGTTGGGCACAGCGGCACCATTATGGGCGTGCTCTTGGACGCCAGGGAACGGCGGGGCAAATCGACCTATCACAAGGCCAAAGAGGCCTTTCCAGACGCCCACGAGATTTATCATTTCCGGCTGTTGGGCGGCGGTGTGCAGCGGGTGGACGTCTAATCATCGAAAGATAAAAAAAGGACCGTGATGGCAGAATACAAAGTGGCGGTTATTCCCGGCGACGGGGTGGGCTTGGAGGTTATCGAGGAAGGCAGAAAGGCCCTCGAGGCCGTGGCCGGCGTGACCGGAGGGCTGAGCTTTAAGTTCACCGAGTTCCCCTGGGGGTCCGCATTCTACCGGGAGACCGGGAAACTCATGCCGGACGACGGCATCGAGACCCTGAAAGCTTTCGACACCATCTTGTTCGGCGCGGTGGGAGACCCTGATATTCCGGACCACATCACCTTGCACGGCCTGCTGCTGCCCATGCGGCGTAGTTTCGACCAGGGAGTGTGCATCCGGCCCGCTTACCTCCATCCCGGAGTGCAGTCGCCCCTATCCGGCAAGAAAGCCGGCGACATCGACATGGTCATCTTCCGGGAGAACACCGAGGGCGAATACGCTCCGGTGGGCGGGCGGCTCTATCCCGGAACAATCCATGAAACGGTGATCCAGACCAATATATTCACCCGCCGGGGCACCGAGCGCATCATCCGCGCCGCCTTCGAGTACTGCGTGAGCCGCAACAAGGGCAACAAGGTCACCTCGGTGACCAAGTCCAACGCCCAGGCCTTCGGCATGGTCTTCTGGGACGAGGTCTTCGTGGACGTGGCGGCCGACTTTCCTCAGATAGAGACCGAGTCATTGTTGGTGGACCGGGCCTGCATGGACTTCGTGCGCTGGCCCGAAGAATTCGACGTGGTGGTGGCCTCTAATCTGTTCGCCGACATCCTCTCGGACATCGCGGCGGTGGTGACCGGCAGCATGGGCCTGGCGCCCAGCGCCAACATCAACCCGGAGAAAATATATCCGTCCCTTTTCGAGCCGGTCCACGGCGCGGCCTTCGACATCATGGGCAAGGGCATCGCCAATCCCCTGGCGACGGTCTCCGCGGTGGCCATGATGTTGGACCACCTGGGAGAACAGGAAGCCTCAGAAAGGGTGGACAAAGCCGTGGCCCGCTGCCTGGAGCAGCGCACTATCCTGACCGCCGACCTGGGCGGCACGGCAACAACTTCAGAGATGGGAGACGAAGCGGCCCGGCTGATACGGGAGGGGTGAACACGAATCTAGTCGCTCCACTGAGAAAGGTGGCTGCAGGTCCAAAACAAGGCCCCCGGCAAACAACGAGACCCTGAGTGTAGCGAAGGGTGGCAGATCGGGCAAAGGGTCCGGCCTCTCCGCAAACAGTGGGATTCTCTCTAGCCCCCTAAGTCGACCCCAAAACCACGCTGACCATGCGTTTCTCCAGGGTCTGGCCTAGCTTAACCACCTGGTCCAGGCGGTCGTGGTCGCCCACGGCGCCGATGAATACCACTCCCAATAGGCGGCCCACCCGGAAGTCCACTACGGTGGAGGAGACCAGGCCGTCGATGCCGCCCTGCAACACCCTGAGGCCCACCGCCTCGTCGAAGAAGCCCTTGGGGTCCAGACGCGTGGCGGACACCAATTGGTGACCCTGGCCCACGCTCTCGCCCACCCGCTCCTCAAAGTCCTTCAGAAAGATGTCGTGCATCCACGCATGGACCGAGTCCGGGGTGTCGAACAGGTGCACCACCGAGGCCGCCATGAAGTCGAACCCGTCGGCCATCGCCATGTTGGAGGTGGGCCCCAACTCCCGCATCACGCCTGTCACCCGGCCGGCGTTGGCAAAGCGTTCAGCGGTGCTGCCGTCGAACCCATTCTGGGCCAGGGTCTCGTTGTCCAGCGACCCTTCCCGGACCACCTGATGACCACGGAACAATTCTGGGAACTCGGCCTTTTCCAGGACCATTAGGTCCAGGGCGCCTTCGCCAACGCTGTAGGTCGCACGGTCGATCGAATTACTTGTCAATTCAGTCTCCTGTATTTTGGACGTGCCTGTAGGGCGGGAGTTATTGGACGATTGACCAGGCAAACGATTTGCGGTTCGCCGACGGATTTCGCTTGTGCCGGAAGGGCTAACCGCAGACCATCGGATAGACGTGCAGATAACGGGAACTCTCTCCCGGAAGCATGCTCTTGGTCCAGTTACTGCCGCCGTCTGAACTGCTGTAGACCTCTCCGCTGTAGGCCGCGCAGTAGATGTGTTCCGGCGCGGCGTTGTCGATGGCGATGGCCATCATGCGGCCCGGCACGGTTTCGCCCAGGTCCAGCCGGTCCCAGGTCTCGCCCACGTCGCGGCTGCGGAAGAGTGCGCCCTCCTGAACGGTGTCCGGAGGCGCGGCCCCGCCGCCGGCGCCGGCCGCCAGGTAGATGGTCTTGGGGTCGTCGGGCGCGACCAGCAGGTCGCGGCAATACGAACCGCCGGGGAACATCTCCTCCACCTGCACGTGCTCCCAGCGCGCGCCCTTGTCCCGGCTGCGGAACATGGCGGTCTGGGTGGCGATGTGCACCGTGCCCGGTGCGGCGGCGCTGACCTCGACCTGGTGCAGGTCCAGGGTGTTGTTTTTGATGTATGGGCCGTCGATCACCGACACCCAGGTCTCGCCGCCGTCACGGCTGGCCAAGAGACCGCCGACTTCAATGGCGGCGTAGATGTCTTTGGGGTCGGAGGGGTCGAACGCCATGCCGATGACCCGCTTGGCGGTGGGGGGCATATAGGTCGTGATAAAGGGGTAGACCACCTGGCTGGTGTCCATCATCTTCCAGGTGTCGCCGCCGTCCTGGGAGCGCGAGATGGAGCAGGGGTCGTATCCGGCTAAGATCACGTCCGGATTATCGGGATGGATGGTCAGCGACCATACCTCTTGACCGGCGCCGGCGTCATCTAACGCTTCCCAGTTCTCTCCACGGTCTTTGGAGCGGAAGACGCCCTTGTCGGTGCCGGCGAAAACGATCTTGGGGTCGTCGGGCCGAATGGCCAAGGCCCGGACCTGAGGATGGTCCGGGAGGCCATTGGAGATTTGCGTCCACTGTTCTTCGCCGTCGGCGCGGCGGACGATACCGCCTTCGCCGATGTATTCGC
Organism: Chloroflexota bacterium; assembly: GCA_022570905.1. GTDB lineage: Bacteria > Chloroflexota > Dehalococcoidia > Lucifugimonadales > UBA3495 > UBA9611. Next base: position 13,838 of record JACZYV010000002.1, on the reverse strand, counting down.
CTTCTCCGGCCAGGCCGATATAAACGTAGGTCCGGTGGTCTGAGGCTACCATGGTGTATCTCCAGCCATAACGGTGTTCGGGATTAAGATACATGAATTCTTGGTATATTCAATCCCGTTGTCAAGTCGAAACCAAAAAATAATTGGACAAAGACGCGCCTATGGCGTGGCGCACCGGTCTGCGGTAATATTTAACACGCCCCAGACAGGGCTGATCCAGACTCCATTGGTTTAAGGTTATTCATGAAGAATAAGATCTACAAAAGCATGGATGACGCCGTGGCGGACATTCCCGACGGCGTCACGATCTTCAGTCCCGGATTCGGCGGCGTGGGCGTGCCCAGGAACCTGCTGGCCGCATTGAACCGCCAGGGAGCCAAAGGGCTGACTGGAGTGTCTAACAACGCTGGGACGATCGACGAGCACGTTGACATCGGCACCTTGGTGGAAGCCGGCCAGATGAAGAAGATGATCTGCGCCTTCACCGCCGCGACCCACCCATCTCAGGTGACGCCCTTCACCCGCATGTACAACAACGACGAGATTGAAGCCGAGTTGGTGCCCCAAGGGACATTGGCCGAGCGCCTTCGGTGCGCCGCCGCCGGGATCGGCGGGTTCTACACTCCGACGTCGGTTGGGACCGAGTTGGCCGAGGGCAAAGAGCATCGGGAGATCGATGGCCGCATGCATGTGCTTGAGTTCCCGCTGCACGGAGACTACGGACTGATCCGGGCCTGGAAGGCCGACACCTTGGGTAATCTGGTGTTCCGGCTGACCCAACGCAACTTCAATCCGCTGATGGCCATGGCGGCCAAGGTCACTATAGTTGAAGTGGAGAACGACATCGTCGAAGCCGGTGAATTGGACCCCGACGCCATCCACGTGCCGAGCATCTACGTCGACCGGCTGGTCCGCATCCCCGAAGACGGCATCTGGGTCTAGCGAGCGATCAGCGATCAGCATTCAGCGGACAGCAAGCTGATAGCTGATCGCTCGAACCTCAAACACGGAGAACAACAATGGCCGAAAAGGTGAAATTGGAACGACAAGCGATGTGTGACCGGCTGGCCATGGAATTTCAAGACGGCTGGATCGTTAACCTGGGCGTCGGCATGCCCACGTTGTGTTCAAACTATTCGGATCCCAGCAGAGAGATCATCAATCACGCTGAGAACGGTGTCATTGGTTATGGGCCGTTGGCCAAGGAAGGTGAGGAGGACCGGCACCTGGTGAACGCCGGCGGACAGAAGGTTACCCCCCTGCCCGGTATGGCCTGCGTGCACCACGCCGACTCATTCATGATGATTCGCGGCGGCATGATCGACGTAACCGTGATGGGCGCTTATGAAGTAGCCGAGAACGGCGACTTCGCGAATTGGCGCATCCCCAGCCGCAAGGGCGGAGGCATCGGCGGGGCGATGGACCTGGCGGCCGGCGCCAAGCGGGTGTTCATCGCCATGGAACACACCACCCGCGACGGTGGGCTCAAGCTGTTGAAAAAGTGCAGCCTGCCCATCACCGCCCCCGGCGTGGTGAAGATGCTGGTCACCGACCTGGGCCTCTTTGAGATCACGCCCCAGGGATTCAAACTGGTTGAGCATGCCCCAGGCTGGAGCCCCGAGGAGATTCAGGAGCAGACCGAGGCCAAGCTCATCATCGCCGATGACCTGAAAGAGTTCCGCTTCAGGAGCTAGGTGGCTACCCGAGCGAGGGGCCTAGAAGAAGTCGGTCCCGCCGTTCACGTGCAGGGTCTGACCGGTCATGAAGCCGCACTCGTCGGTGATCAGGAACAGGCAGGCCGACGCAATATCGTTCACCGTGCCCAGGCGGCCTATTGGGATGTCCGCCGTATCGCGCATACCGCCCTGGGGGTACCAACTGAGGTCTCTGGTGGTGTCGATGCGCCCCGGAGAGATGACGTTCACCCGGATGTTCTTGGGCGCGAACTCAGAGGCCAGTCCCCTGGCCAGGCCGATGACCCCCATCTTGGCGGCGGATACGTGGGAGCGCTGGGCAGTCCCCTTGAAAGCGCCGTCTCCGGTGAAGAACACCACCCTCCCGTAGCCGTTCTTCTCCATGTGTGGGATGGCCGCATGGGCAACGTGGAACGCCCCGTCCAGCACCACGCCCCTGACCCGCTGCCATTCTTCCAGGGTGACCTCGGTGAATGGTTGGTGGGGCCGGATGGCGGCGTTGCTGACCAGGATGTCCACCCCGCCGAACTGCTCCGCGGCGGCGGCGAACATGTTTGTCACCTGCTGGTGGTCTGAAACGTCGGCGATGAATGGCAGGGCTTCCACGCCCAGGGCCCGGGCCTCGGCGGCCACCGATTCCGCTTCTTCCTTGTTGCTCCGGGCGTTCACCACGACGTTGGCGCCCTCTTCCGCCAGTTTCAGGATGATGGCCCGGCCGATGTTGCGGCCGGAGCCGGTGACCAGGGCTGTTTTGCCTTCCAGACGCTTCATGGTTGGACCTCGTAGATAGTGCCGAATCTAGGGGTCTCAGGCACGCCTAATTACGGCCTTTGACCGGTGGGCGGGATTATAGCATGGGGCCTTAGCTTGGCAGTGGTCCGGAGTTCCCGGGTGTTGCCGGGCTCAACTTGGCTGCCGGCGGGCCGGAAATCCCCCAGGCCCCCTTTACAAAGGGGGGTCTCGTTGTCTATTTAATACCGCTGTCTTTTGAACCGTGGACGGGGGACAGCCATCTCCCCCTTTCGTAAAGGGGGACCAAGGGGGATTTTCCACCCCTCGGCCAGTCTCAGTTTAGCCGGAGGCCAAAAACCCGCCATTGGACCCGGCCTAATCCGTAATCCCCGGTAACATCGTATAATCCAACACTGTTATGCCGGTAATCGATATTCATGGGGCATCGCCCCCACCGAACACTGAGCCCAAACCGAAGACCGCCGCCAGGGGGCCGGCGTTCGCCGGTGACCTGGAGGGCCGCTAAGCTTCATGCAGCTTCTGTCCCTGGTAACTTGGCTGTTGCGCCGGCGGCTGCGCCATTCCTGGCTATTGCTGGCGGTCACCTCTTTTGGCATCTTGGCTTCGGTGACGATCATGTCCACTGGGGCCCTGTACTCCCGCGCCCTGGGCGAAGCCGGGCTGCGCCACTCTGTAGCCTCATTCAGCCCCGAGGTCCATAACGCCCAGGTCACGGCTCAAAACCGGCCCCTGGGGAGGGTGGACTACCTGCCCTTGAAAAACCTGGTCGAGCAGGCGTCCAACGACCGCTTGGGAGAGATGCTGCGGAGCACAGAGCGGTTCGGGCGGACCCAGCCGAATCTGACCCTGCTGAACACACCAACACAGCCGGTGCTTGGCTCACCGTCGGGCCGCCCGTTTTTCCTCACCGGCTTCACCGAACACTCGGTTCTCACGCAAGGGCGTTGGCCTAAGAGTGGAGCGTTCCAAGACCCGGAAGGCCAAGGGGACATCGAGGTAGTCGTCGGCTCGGAGACGTCCCGCAAACTGAGTTATTTTGTTGGAGACCGGGTATTCCTGATTCCCCGCCGGGGGTCGTCGGAGCGCATCACTTTCAAGATAGTGGGCGTGGCCGACCCCATCGACGCCCGGGAGGAATACTGGATGGGCGCGCCGATATACTTCGACATCGTTCCCGTTGGCGAGTCGGTGGTGGTGCCTCTGTTTGTGACCGAAGACGACTTCTTCCAGGGTATCGGGGCCCGCTATCCGACGTTGGTGGGCGACTTCGGGTTCTACCTGTTCTTGGACGCCGGTAAACTGACCGCCGGCAACGCCAGCGACGTGAAACGGCAGGTCCTCGGCCTGGAAACCGATCTGAACAAGGTATACCCGCGCACCCTGGTGCTGAGCCGGCTGGGCCGCACCATCGAGGAGTTCGAAAAAGCGCTTACCCTGGCCAGGATCCCGTTGTATCTGTACCTATCACTGGTCGTGGTGGTGGTCCTCTATTTTCTGGCTCTCATCACCGGGACCCTGGGCCGGAGTCAGGCTGAGGAAGCCGGCTTGCTCCGGAGCCGGGGCGCCAGCGTGATTCAAGTGAGCGGCGTGCTGGCCATGGCGGAGTCGGTGGTGGTCCTTGCCGCCATGGTGGTGGGCCCGTTCTTGGCCTGGGTCATCGTAAAAACCCTGCTTTTGGACACCATCAATCCAGGTGGTGAGTTCGCCGATCCCATTCCACTGGGACTGGCCGGAGATATGTTTTGGATGGGGATTTTAGGGGGCGTGATGGCCCTGGCGGTACTGCTGGTCACCGCCACGGGCCGGGCCAGGATGGGCACATTGGAGACATTGCTGTCCAGGGCCAGACCCCCGTCGGTCCCCTTCCTGCACCGTTATTATCTGGACATACTGGCTGTGCTTACGGTTGCTGTGATCTGGTTCCAGGTGCAGGGCCGTGAGGGGTTCGTGGCCGAAGGACTGGCGTCTCAGGGACTCAATGTGGACCCGACCCTGATCCTAGGACCGGTGCTGGGGCTTTTCGCGGCGGCCGTCCTGCTGCTGCGCGTGTTGCCGCTGGTGGTCCGGCTGCTGGCCTGGGCCGGAACACGGGCCGGCGCCGCCTGGTTCCAGTTCTCACTCTTGCGCTTGGCCAGAGACCCAATTCCCCACGGCTCATTGGCGGTGATCCTGATGTTGGCGACGGCGTTGGGGGTCTTTGGAGCCACCTTCCAGTCCAGTTTGTCTCAGAACCAGAGCGACCAGGCCCGCTACAGAGTTGGCGGAAACATGGTGGTGAGAGGCCCTGCCCTGCCCGAAGACGCCCCGGAGAAACTGGAAAAGATAACGGGAGTGACGGCGGTCACCGCCATCATGCGCGACTCGGTCACCCTTCTGGACGGTCCTCTTGGCCAGAACGTGGACCTGTTCGCGGTGGACCCCCGGGCGCTGGCGAAAACCGCCTGGTTCAGGGATGACTTTTTTCCCGGAGGTCTGCAAGGGATCAGCAGGCTTCTTCGGCCCAGACCCTTTCCGTCCAACCTCTCCGGCACCGGCATACCACTGCCGGAGGACACTGTGTCCCTGGGCGTGTGGGTAGACAGCGGCGTTTTGTTCGAAAAGAACCTGCAGTTCGGCGTGAACATGTGGGCCAGGGTGATGACCGCCACCGGCTCCTACCGCACCATCTCCATGGGCAACATATTGGAGCTGGAAGTCCCGGAGTCATCAGATGCGGACGAGGGCGATGTTAAGGCGGTTGATGGACCATGGAGGCTGTTCACCGGGGACCTCCCCGATACCGGCCTGGCCTCGCCGCCATTTGAGCTGGTCGGGCTGTTCTTCTCAACCACCCCGTCCAACCGGTTGTCAGACGGGGTCCTGCACCTGGACGACATCACCGCGTTCGGCCCGTCATTGGGGACGGAAGGACTCGTGATCGAGGGATTCGAGAGCCTGACTCCCTGGGCGCCGTTGGCCAACCAGGGTAAAACTCCCGACGTGGCCCGGCGGGCCGGCATCAGCGCACGGACCGGGGGGTCAGGCCTTCAGTTCTCCTGGAAGGAGCCGATCGCCAATGGTCAGAGGGGGATTCATCTGCCGCCGGGTCCGTTCCCGCTCCCGGCCATCGGTGGTCCCGGCTTCCAGGTTGGTCAACAGGTGCGGGTGAAGTTGGGCAGTCTGGCCGTTCCGGTGCAGTTCGTAGGCGTGGTCAGCCACTTCCCGACGCTGAGACCCGACCGGCGGCCATTTTTCTTGCTGGACCTGTCCGACTTTCGAGAGTACGCCAGACGCCTGCCGGTGAGCGTTATAGGCCGGCCCGCCGAGATGTGGCTGGCCCTGGACGCAGCGGCGGACCGTGAGCAGGTCATCGAAGATATAGCAGACATGATACCCGGACTGGTCTCCGTGCGGGACGCCGAAGCCGTGGCGTCGTTGGCCGGGCGGAACCCTCTGGCGGGCGGCGGCTGGGACGGCCTGACCATCTTCAGCATGGTGGCCATCGGTATCGCCGTATTGCTGACGCTGACCGTTCACGCCTTGGTGTCGGTCCGGATGGGCCGGATGGACCTGGCGGTGGTCCGGGTGCTGGGGTTCTCGCACCGCCAATTCTTTCTGTCCCTGGCCACGGAGCGGTTGATCATCGCCGTGTTGGCCATCGCCGCCGGGGCCGCCATGGGTTATTGGCCGGGACTGGAGGTGCTGGAACTTGTGGACCTGACGCCTCAAGGAAACGACCCAGTGCCGCCGCTTTTGCCGTCCGTTAGGGGCTGGTTGATGGCCGGAGTTTTGACCGGAATGGTGGCGGCCTCGGCCCTGTCGGTGGCTTTCGCCGTGGTGGCCGCCCGGCGGCTCAACACCGCCGAGGTCCTGCGGGGTGGCATCTGATGATGCCCATGATCCGGTTCGCCTACGTGATGGCCGTCCGGAGAGCCGTTTCCGGCTGGCGTTTGGAGGCCGTGCTTTTTGGCGGCATCCTCATGGCGGTGGCGCTGATGGCCAGCGGCGTGATCTTCTCCGACCTATTGTCCAACGCTTCGCTGCGCCACACGCTGCTCCAGGCTCCCCCCGAAGAGGTCAATATCTCGATGCGGTCGTTCAGCAGCCAGGATGAGCCGTCCACGACCTCGGGACGCCGCGCGGTTTACCAGGAACGGCTGAGATTCGCCCAAGACGAGATATCCGCCCCCTTCGCTCCATATGTGAAAGAACAGGCACGGGTGCTGGACACCGCCACCTTTTATTTCGAGGGGCACCCGCAACTGGAGTTGGACAACGATATCCGGCCCAGGGGGTCCATCATTTATATGTCGGGTTTCGCGCCGGACCGGGTCACGCTGACACAGGGGAGTTGGCCGGGGGCGCTAAACGCCGCCGCGCCACCGGGCACTCCGGTGGACGTCGCCGTGGACGGTCTGGGCCTGGAGCTGCTGGGCCTGGAGGTCGGCCAGACGATGGACGTCTTCCCGGCGGCGTCGTTCACCGACCCGCCCTCCATGCCGGTGCGGATATCCGGGGTTTTTGAGCTTGTCGACCCGGATGACGAGTTCTGGTATCGGGTCAAAAAGGACTTCAGCGTCAAGAACGACCGGTGGACCATCGTGCCGTTGTTCACCAGCGAAGAGGCCATCTTGAACCGGGTGCTCGGCGAGTATCCGACCCTGTACACCGATGTCACCTGGTTCTACTACCTGGACCGGGAGGGACTGCGGGCCGGAGATGTGGGGGACCTGCGGGAGACCATCCTCCGGGCCGAGAATAACATCAGATTCAATCTGAAGAATTCCAGCTTCTCCATCCGGCTGGACAACCTGCTGACCGACTTCGACGAGCAATTATTGTTGGCCAGGGTGCCCCTGTTTCTGGTGGTGTTTCTGATCACCGGGATCCTGCTTTATTATCTGGCTTTGGTGGCCGGCTTGATCGTCCGTTCCCGCTCCAGCGAGATCGCCATGCTGAAAAGCCGGGGCGCCACCACGGCGCAGGTGGGCATGTTAGGACTGGGAGAGGGTCTGCTGCTGGGTATCCCGGCGGTGATAATTGGACCGTTCTTGGCCATGGGAGTGGTCAGGGTCCTAGGCAACGTTTTCTTCAGTTTGGGCGGGGGGGCCGACCAATTATCCGGTGTGCCGGTAACTGTGTCTCAAGGAGCCGTTCTGCTGGGGCTGGCCGGAGGGATTCTCGCGGTGGTGGTGTTCACGGTGGCCACCCTGGCGGCGGCCAGACAGGGCATCGTGGAAGCGAGGCAGACCGGGGCCCGGCCTCCCACGGCGTCTTTCCTGCATCGTTACTACCTGGACTTCCTGCTGCTGGCCCTCATCGGCCTTCTTTGGTGGCAGATCCAAAGCCGGGGTTCGTTCCTGGTCCAATCGGTGGGCAGCCGGGAACTGGAGATCGACTACAGCCTGATGTTGGGACCGGTCCTGGGGCTTCTGGCGGTCGGGTTGGTGGTCATGCGGATATTCCCGTGGTTCGCCATGCTTCTTTCGCGGCTGGCCGGTCCCTTCGCTCCGTCTTGGTTGGTGCACTCGCTGCGCCATGTATCCCGAGACCCAATGGTGCCGGGTATCTTGATCGTGTTGCTGACCTTGGCCACCGCTCTCGGTGTCATCGGCAGTGCCTTCAGTTCGACATTGGAACGGAGTCAGAAGGAGCGGGCCCTATACGCGGCGGGAGCTGACTTGAGGATCCGTCACAGCGGGGTTTCCAGCGCTAGACCTGGCGGAAGGTTCGCCGAAGAAGTGCGGAAATTCCCGGAGGTGCTCCACGCCGCGGACGTGTACCGCACCAACGGGCAGATCACCACCACTGGGTTTAGTTCCTCGGCCGCGGTTCTGGCGGTGGACGCTTCCCGGATCGCGGATGTGGCCTGGTTCAGGGACGACCTGGCCGGCGGGAAGTCGATCAACGAGTTGGCCCAGTTGCTGTTGGACGGGCCGGAAGGCCCCCAAGGTTTGGTTTTGCCCGCTGACGTGACCGGTCTGTCCATCTGGGTGCAACCAGCCGGGCTCGACTCGGGGGCCAACCTATGGGCCAGGCTGCGTGACGCTCAAGGACTGTATTTCGACACTTGGGTGGGTGATTTGGGAGAGCAGGGCTGGAACAAGATCCAATCCGACCTGTCGCCGGTGGTTGCCGTCGGGCGCCGTTTCACCAACGAGGCGCGCAGCATCTCTCTGGTTCCTCCCTTCACGCTTCAGTCCTTGCAAGTCACCGACCGATTCCGCACCTTTGGGTCGGACGATTTGGGAGCAGTGTTCCTGGGAAGACTGGAGGCGTTGACTCCCAGCGGACCGGTGACCTTGGCCGATTTTCGATCGCCGGAGGATTGGTCGGTGATCCAAGACTTCTCGCGGCCGGGCCTATACGCCCTGGAGACCAGCGGGTCGGCGGGGGGCGGCCAGTTCCCATTATCCATGCGGTTCAGCTGGGCCAGCGGCGGCGTCGGCATGCGGGGATTGAGACCCGGTCCAACGGAGGCCCCGGTTCCGGCGGTGGTCAACGAAGAGTTCTTGAAGCTGGCCGATGCCTCCGTGGGCGAAGACGTGATCTTGGGGCTGTCCACCTTTTCCGTGCTGGTCAACATCGCCGCCGTGGCCAATTATTTCCCAACGCTGGACCCGGGGGACAAACCCTTTGTGGTGGTGGACCTGGAAAGGTTTGCGGCCGCGTCCAATCAACACAGCCGCATACCCCTGTCCGGAGCCAACGAGATATGGATCGACCTGACCTCTACCCCCGGCGTGCCGGTCCCTGGCGCGTCGAATAACCTGGGAGATGCGGGAGATGCCGGCCGGGTCAACGAGTCAATGAAGCGGTTGGGCGTCAGCATCAGGGAGGTATTTGACGCGGAGGCCATGGTGGCGTCGCGGGTGGACCAACCGTTGGTGAACGCCGGTTGGGGCGCCCTTCTGGTGCTTTTGTTCTTGGCGGTGGCCCTGGCCAGCGGCTCGGGAGTGATGTTGTTCTCGTTCCTTGACACCAAGGAACGTCAGACCGAGTTCGCCCTGCTGCGGACCCTGGGCGCGACCGGCGGACAATTACGGGGTATCGTATGGTTTAATCTATTCTTGATCGTTCTATGCGGCGTGGCCCTGGGAACGTGGGTAGGCCAACTGATCGGATCGAGCCTCTTGCCCCTGATGGAGGTGGCCGAAGAAGGAGAGCGCGTTACGCCGCCCATGGCATTCACCACCGATTGGTTGACGCTCTCGGTGTCCTATCTGGTTTTGGCGGTGGTCACCGTGGTAACGGTGGTCTGGCTGGCGTGGTTGAGCTCAAAGATACAAGTGCAGCAGGTACTCAGGATGGGAGATGCGGGATGACCCAGTTCCCCCTTATATATCATGGGAGACGCTAGATGACCCAGGTTGATGAATATCGGGAATACCGTGGAGATACCGGCGCGGCCGCCCGGGCTTCGGGTCCGTACATCGATTGCCGTGATCTTTTCAAGATCTACAAACGCGCCGACTTGGAGGTGGTGGCCCTGCGGGGGTTGGACCTCAGCGTGGAATCCGGCGAATTGATCGCCGTCATCGGGGCCAGCGGCAGCGGCAAAAGCACGCTGCTCAACATCCTGGCCGGCCTGGACCGGCCCTCGGCGGGCCAGGTGTTGGTCGGCTCCCGAGACCTGCTGGACGTCTCCGACAGCGACCTGGTGATGTACCGGCGCTCGGAGGTGGGTTTTGTTTGGCAGGCCACGGCGCGGAACCTGTTGCCCTACCTCTCCGTCGCCGACAACATCGAACTGCCCATGGCGCTGTCCGGACAGCCGGCAAAAGCGCGCCGTGCCTGGTCGGACGAGTTGTTGGTGTCTCTGGATATGGCCGACAAAAGAAAGCGCTTTCCCTACCAGTTGTCCGGCGGTGAACAGCAACGGGCCGCCATCGCCGTGGGTCTGGCCAACAAGCCTCCCCTGCTTTTGGCCGACGAACCCACCGGAGAGCTGGACACCGAGAACGCGGACAGCATCTTTCAGATGATCCGCGACTTGAACCGCTCCTACGGCATAACCGTGGTCACCGTAACCCACTATCAGGGTGTTTCCCAGTTTGTGGACCGCGTGGTCCATATCCGGGACGGACGAATCGGCTCCGAGACTTTCTCCCGGCCCGATTACCGGCGTGATGGCGGCACCGTGGAAGAAGAATACGTGGTTGTGGACCAGGCGGGCCGGCTCCAGCTCCCAACGGAATTGGCCGAGCGCTTCCGCCGTGGGGGCCTGGCCAGGATCAAGTCGGATGGCAGCCAGATCACCATCGACCCGCCGGGCTCCAACCCCCGGCAGCACAGGAGCCGGGGTTAACCCCCAATGGAACCAACCAGTGATGGCCAACTAGTCAAGGTTAATGGATGTAATGCAAGCCAATAGAACCAACGGGCCGGTGCTCACGGCCTTGGATGTAAGCCGGGTCTTCGGGTCAGGCGCCACCGCCGTGACGGCCCTGTCGGCCATCAGTCTAACCGTCGAACAGGGGGAATTCCTGGCGGTAACCGGCCGGTCCGGTTCCGGCAAGACCACGCTGCTCAATCTGCTCTCCGGGCTGGACCGTCCCAGCACGGGCACGGTGCTTTTCCACGGCGATGATCTGGCGGAGATGCGGGAGGCGGACCTGGTGGAGATGCGGCGGCATAAGATCGGTTTCGTTTTTCAATCATTCGGGCTCATGCCCTTGCTGTCCGCCCAGGAAAACGTGGAATTGCCGTTGCACATCGGCGGCATGTCCTGGCGGGAACGGAGGCAGCGGGCCCACGAGGCCCTGCGGGCGGTGGGGCTGGGCACCCGCGCCCGCCACCGTCCCTTTGAACTCTCCGGCGGCGAACAACAGCGGGTATCCATCGCCAGGGCGCTGGTGGCTGGGCCTGAGGTGGTATTTGCCGACGAGCCCACCGGTGAACTTGACACCGCCACCGCCCGGTCCATCGCTGAGACCCTGGGCGAGGTTGCTGCGTCCCGCCGGGCCACCGTGATCGTGGCCACCCACGACCTGGACCTGGCGGCCACGGCGCGGAGACGTCTGGACCTGGTGGACGGCGAGATCGTTTCACAAAGCTAGCATCGCTCACCATTGCACCTCCCGCAGCCCTATCCGGCAGTTCCCACGACGCCACGCTCTCGACCCACTTCGATGCGGGATCCCACGACGCTTTCCTGTCGGGCCATGACCAAAGCGGGTCCCACGACGTTGCCCTGTCGGCCCACTATGAGACGGCTTCCCACGATTCCGTGTTGTCCGCCCACGACCAGGTGGGCTCCCACGACGTCGCGTTGTCGAGGCACTACGATGTTGGCTCTCATGACGCGGTGATCTCCAACCATGACGAGACTGCCTCCCACGATCCGGCGCTATCGTCTCATTACGATGCCGGCTCCCATGACGCCTTCCTGTCGGACCACGAAGCGGTGGGCTCCCACGATGCAGTACACTCGGGATCGAACTGATCCCGGACTGGCGACGGTGGAATCAACCGGTCCGGGGCCGGCGCCGCCCGTGGCGGACTGCTCCTCGACTAACCTCTAGAGGGGTAAGATAATGTCGGTTATTTCCCCTGCCCTACCCCGCCGGGACAGTGGCGTGGGGTGGTACGGAGAAGGGTTGGACCGATGAATCTCACGATATCCATCACAGGCAGGGGACGGTTCCTGGCTCCCATTGGTTTTGGTCTGCTGGCGCTGGCCGCATGCGGCGGAGGAGCGGCTTCCAGCCCTGAAGCCGGCTCCGGGGACGCGCCGGCGGTTTCCGCCAACACCAGAACGCCGGCTCCTCCTCCGGCCGCCAACGTCACCACCGGAGACCAGCCCTACCTGGTCTTCAACCAGAGATGGCTGGAGGGCCTCCGAAGCAAAGCCCTTGACGTGGAGAATGTGGATGAGGTATTCACCTTCGTATTCTCCAGCCTGCCCGACGAAGTCGTTGTCTACCCAACCGAGAACTATTACTACTTCAAACTCTTCGTCGACGGTAAGCAATTGTGGGGCAACATCCGTCTGGCGGCGGGCCGGCGTGAGCGCGGCGTGTTGTCTTTCGCCTACTTCGAGTTCAAGGAGTCGCCCTACGTCACCGAGCCCCGCTTGGTCCGGAACAAATTCTTCACCGACGCCGACGGATTGAGGATCGAAGAGTTGGACAGGTTCACATTCAAGGTCCGCTTCGACGGTAAAGAGGTAATCTTCAACTTGAACCAGATCAGCCAAGAGCCTCCGGCCCTCTTCGAACTTGGCGAGAGCGAAGAATACATCGAGAAGACCTACGATGAGTCAGGTTACAACTTCATCCTGCTGTTCAATACCGAGCGTAATTACTTCAATTGGGTGCTGAACGAAGAGGTGCCTCTGCCCGATGTGTTGATGCCCCACGGTGAGGATATTTTGGTGGGGCGGCGGAGCGGATTCGCATTTTGGGTTGACCGCGCCCACGACGCCAGAAAGGTGCTGGTGGCCATCCGCGGCCAAAACGCGACGATCAACGACTACTATGACGGACCCTTCGACCAACTAGCCGACAACTATGTCGACGAGGCCAACGTGGCCAGCTATGTTGTGCGGGCCTCGCCATCGCTGGATGGCAGGATAGACAAATGGGGCTACTTCCTGGACAGCGTAAGGCCTTCCCGGGTTTCGATTTCGCCCTACTACGTTTACTTCTCCGACCAGGCGCTGGACCTGTTCGTGAGCCAGATGTTGCTTCAGCCGGACCCCTATTATTTCGTTTCCAGAAAGGGCGTGTTGCCGACCCCGGCGCCATCGGCTCCCACGACCGCCACGCCGGCGCCGTAAAACCTGCCCACGCTGAGTGGAATTTGACGGGGGAATGAATTATATTTGGCCCGACGGGCAAAAAGGAATCCTCGGAAAAATGAGCCGAATCGAGCACGGTCAAAGGGGCGGAACAAATCCCGCGGCTAAACCATTCTCATGGCGCCAAGCGCTGTTCGGCGGGCTGGCATCGATGGGTCTGATTGCGGCTATGGCCTGCGGCGGCGGTTCCAGCTCGGTGCCAACGCCGACCCCCGGGGCAACATCAGGGGGCCAGACCAGGGCATCCCAGATCAAAAGTTTCGCGTTGGAGAGTTTCACTATCTCCGCCGGCACAACTGTTACCTGGACCAACCTGGATAGCGCTGCGCACACCTCCACCTCCGGGATATCGCCCAACTTCGACGGCGCATTCGATAGTTCCGCGATCAGTCAGAACGGTACCTTCAGCCACAGATTCAACAGTTCGGGCGCGTTCCCATATTTTTGCAGTATCCATCCTTCCATGACAGGGACCATCACGGTCCAATAACCCGTCTGGCCTCCTCATCGGTGGCGTGTTCCCCAAGAGGCCTTCAACCCCGCCCCAATCATTCCCCTCCAGGAGGAGAGAACGAGTCCCTTCCCTCTCGCAAGGGGGAAGGCTAGGATGG
>JACZYV010000215.1:0-3852 GCA_022570905.1 Chloroflexota bacterium | reverse complement strand
GCCCGAGGAGGACCGTCACAGCCTGTGGGACGGGATCATGAAGAGCGACCTGTCTTTCACCGCCACCGACAGCAGCTTCACCACCTACCTGGACAAGATCGAAGGCAAAAACGTCCTGGACATCCGGGGCGGCAACGTGGGCATCGAGATACGCATGGGTATCAACTATACCGAGGCCGTGGTCAAGCGCGGCATGTCCTTGGAGCGCTACGCAGACATCACGTCCACCAACGCCGCCAAGATACTAGGTTTGTACCCGCGCAAGGGCGCCATCGCGGTGGGCAGCGACGCCGATTTCGCAATCATCGACCCCGCGGTCAAGAAGAGCCTGGCCATGTCTGACCTGCACGTCCGTGACTACAGCCCCTGGGAGGGCTGGGAGGTCGAGGGGTGGCCCACAACCGTGATCCTGCGGGGCAAGATCATGGTGGACAACGGCGAGCTTCTGGGCGATGGCAACGACGGCCAACTGATACTCCGCAAGGTAGACCAGAGCGTTCTGCAAAGGCCCGCGGTCTAAGCGCGCCGGGGAATTGATTCACAGCGGGCAACGATTCACACTGGCCCAACGATCCACGATCTAAATCGAGGAGGACGTCATGGACAAGCCGAAGATCGCCGTATTCTCCGGGCCCACGTCGACAATCGCCAACTCACCAAATTTGGTCACCAGCAATAAAGGCCGTGCCGATGGCGATAGAAATCTGCCGGGCCGGTTCGACCATCTGGTGGCCCAGTCCCTGTACGAGCCGGTTACCGTCCGGATCAAGAAATTCAGCGCCCATCCCATGGAGGAAGACGCCAAGGGGGTGTACTTCGACGACGGCAAAGATTACTACGAGGTGGAACTGCACCCGGAAGACGGCCCCTTTCTCCTGCCCTATATGGCCCGCCGCAAAGATGGGTCCGGAACGGGGGCCCCATTTGAGGCCGGTGACATGACCAACGCCGCCATCGGATATGGCGGGAGGCAGTCGTTCTATCCCGACGCCTCACGGGTTTTCGCCGACATCGACCGCAGCATCGCCGGCCGCGATGAGCACGGGGAGGGCAATCTACTTGACCGAAAAGCCGATTTTGAGTTCATAAGGGCCCTGCCTCCGGCAGGGTACACGGAACTGGGTGAAAAGGCCGGAGAGGACTACTTTCCCTACCAACCCTTTCCCATGAGCCGCCGTCCCCGCTATTCGGACCTGGCCAGAGTCACCAACACGGTCCAACGGACTTTGGCCCAAAGCGGTCTCGCCGGGGCCATCTGGCTGGAGGGAAGCCCGACCGTCGAAGAAACAACCTACTGGCTCAGTCTGCTGATCGATACTCAGCTCCCCCTCACCTGCTGCGCCTCCCAGCGCACCCACGGCCAGTTGGCCAACGACGGCGACCGCAACATCGTCGATGCCGTGGAGGTGATCCTATCCGGTCAAGTGAACGGCATGGGAGCGGTGGGCGTTCAGGATGAAAGAATCTACGCCGCCCGGGAATTCAAAAAAGCGGACGACCGGCCCGGCAACTACAAAGCAACCGGCGGCCATGGGGGAATCCTGGGGACGGTTGGGCCTCCAGTGACCATCTGGTACCGGCCCAACTACAAGCACACTGCATCGTCGGACGTGAACCTGACCCGGCTGCCGGCCGACGTGATTTTCACGGACACCACCGGGGACTCGGGCTCCGTCGGTGTCAGGATAAAAGATTCCGGGGGCGGCCTTCTGCCCACCGCCATCCCCCGGGTCAACATCGTGAAGCAGGCCTCTTATATGGGCGAGGACGATAGTCTGGACCCAGACCAAGAGGTGGACATCCTGGCGCGGATCGCCAAGGCTTTGGCCGACCAGAGAAACCCGGACGAAAAATCCCCCAAGCTCCACGGCCTGGTGCTTGAGGGCACTTCCCCTTACGGTCTGGGGTCGACTTCGCAGATGGCCGCTCTGGCCATCGCCGTCTACAGCGGGCTGCCGGTGGTCCGGGTGGGCCGCTCCGACCCAGGCGGAAGGGTGCCCGGCTTCATGCACGATCTGAGCATCGCGGGCAGCAATCTTGACGCCAACAAGGCCCGGCTGCTATTGATGGCGTCGATGCTAAAACTGGGCCGGTTTCCCAAGGCCAAAGACCCCCGGAATCCAACGTCCAAAGAGAAGGACGCCCTATTGGCCAAGATCGCCGAGTTCCAGGAGATTTTTGAGTCTCACTAGCCGTGAGGCAGGGGCCGGGAGATAAGGTCCTCGATCCGCCCTCTCATCTCGCTCTGGTCGTAGCCCCGGAGCAGGTTGATCCGGTTCCGGTTGGGGTCTCCGCCGTGCCAGTACTCGTATATCTCCTGGCGCATGCCGGAGGAGGAGACCGCCAGGTCATGGGCCAGGCGGTACAGCCGGGACTTGTATTCGGCGTCCACGCCCTTGCCTCGCATGTACCGGTCCAGATAGGGCCGCAACTCCGGATTGGCCAGGTCGTTCTCGCTGGGCTGCATTATCAAGCCGGAGCCAGACACCTCTCGCAATATCTGGACCATCCTGGCGGAGGTCTGGGTAAAGTAGATGTTCATGCCGGACATCGACCCCAGAGACATCACGCCGCCCTCTCCCATGCGGGCGCCGTGCTCCACGCCGTCCATGGCGTGGCGCCACATCTCGGTGTAGGTGACCATCTCGCCGACCTTGGCGGCTACTTCACGGTAATCCAACACCCCGATGGCCTCGGCGATCATGGTGGCCACCGCCGTCATGAGTTTCATGCGCTCGTGGATCCGGCAGAGATTGGCCCATTCGGTGAAATTTATCCCCGCGGCGAAATCCCGGAGCAAGGGGCCCGACTCGTAGAGCATGAACACCCGGTCCCACGGAACCAGGACGTTGTCGAAGAACAGCATGCTGTCCTGTTCGTCGTAGGGCACGCCCAGGGGATGGCCGTAGCTCCCGTTCCAAAGGGAAACGGGCTCCCGGCACAGGATCTTCATACCGGGACTGTTGGTCGGTATGGAGAAGGCAAGGATGAACTTGGGGTCGGACCGCTGGGTGAAGGTTGCCGAGAGAGAAACGTAGGTCTCGTTGCTGATGGGCGCGGCGGTGGCCAGTTGCTTGCCGCCGGTGACGATTATCCCATCCGAGGTTTCCTCGACCACGTGCAACGCCAGGTCTTCTTCTTGTTGGGCCCGGCGTTCGTTCTGGGGTTGCTCACTGCGGTCGACCTGGGGGTCTCCCAATGCGTGGGTCAGGAATAGGTCGTTCTCCTGGCAGTAGCGGTGGTAGTTGACCACGTTCTCGCCGAAATCGCAGTGGGGATGTTTCACGGAGCTAAGTTTCCCGCGCGATTTGTACAGCGATATGATGTACGGCGCCAACACGTCTGGGCTGCGGCCCAATTGCCCCCAACTCTGGCTGGTCCAGACCTCGCTGTTCCGTCTTTTCTTCTTTAGGTCGTCCTCCGACCGGGAGATCAGCCAGGACACGCTGCAACGATTGCCCGAATCCGGGGAGACGAAGGTCATCACGTCTTGGAACTCACCGGTGTGCTGTAGGTCATAGATGCGGGCCAGCTCATTGACTATTCCGGAGAAGGCCGGGTGGGTTGGAACATCATCGATCCGCTCTCCGTCCAGCCAGACGTCGCGGCCGTCTCTGAGACTCTCGATGTACCTGGCGCCGGTCATCGCGCCCTGCGCGGCGGTGATGTCCAAGGCCATCATCGGCCTCCTTCATACAGATCGTTATATCGGCCGCAGACCCTTATGCGCGCCGGCCGAACCCTCTCCGGTTAGAACGTGACGGGAAGGGCCTTGAGACCACGCAACACCGGGTTGTTCCGCCATTCCGATTCCTGTTCAACCAAACGCAACTCCGGCATCCGCCGCAACAC
>JACZYV010000068.1:0-14482 GCA_022570905.1 Chloroflexota bacterium | reverse complement strand
ACTATTGTCAGCAATCGACATCATCGCACTGGTAGAAAAGGCGGCCCAACAGGCATAAGTTGCGGCTGCACCCCATGAAAACATGACGCCAAAACACATCGGGCTTTCATACCCCTATTAAATAACGTTTCATGATTTCATGGGGCGTGGCCACGTGGTGTGATCCCCATCACCGACGACTAAGGAAAAATATGCCATTGTTATCGAAATGGCGATAATTTAAAGTGGAATTAGAATTCCTGGCTACAAATCCACAAAATTGGAGGATCTCGATATGGCTACTGATAAACTGCCGACCAAAGAAGAATTTTTGAACGCGCTAAGAGAAAAAGGCATCAACGACCTGGAAGACTTCGTAGATATTATTTTTCCTGAGACCGGTGGCTACAATATATTATTTTCAGAAAACTCAGAGCCAACGCATCTGACTACGATACCCGAATTTGGTTCATTTGGCGTTAAATGGTACCTTATCGACGATGACGAAGGTAAATTCGACGGCCTACCTGATTAAGCCACCGTCTACTAGTGGTGATTAAAAACATGCCACTTGTGTAGCGGCGTCCAGATTCTATCTTAGATTGGAATTGACCAAGAATGAAGACAAAGTTAGATTTCCGGGCGACAATTCCGGTACCTTGGACGATGTGAAAATGGCCACCGATAAAATACCGACAAAAGTAGAGTTCTTGGAAGCACTAAGGAAAAACGGCATTAACAACTTGGAAAACTTGGTAGATTGGATGTTTTCTGAGAGAGGTGCCTACGCTTGGTATGACGCTGATCATGAGGAAGGTATTGTGCTAGTCACAATTCCCGGCAAGGGTTCATTTAAGTTGGTTAGGATGAGAACCCACGGAAAGGGATGATAGCCTGAAATCTTTTCCCAGCTCCAAAGCGATTGCAATCTCTTGCCTCGATAGGTCTTCCGGATCGCGCTGGGCTCCGGAGACATAAATACTCGGTAAGCTTCTCTTGATTCTCCGGAGACGACACCACGCTTTGGTACACCCAGTCCTGCGCCGTCTTGAGGGGTACGTCCAGGCCGAGGGCAAAGTCGCGTACCGTGAGTTCGTTCACGGCTAGCCAAGGTTTCAAATCCACCATGACGGCAGTTTACTACGGTTCTGAATTCGGCGCGCCCAAGGCTAAATTATTCAAAAGGATATGGACCGATCCCCACTTGTCTTGTCACCCAGCCGCGGGGCGAACGGTTTTCCACGCCTACGCAGGCAGGTAGCCTTAGTTAGGAACAAAGCTAGAAAAATAAATTGACCCTGTGTAAGTAGGGTGTATCTTCTCTCCCAAACCTATCTTTAGGGTAGGAAGTGATCCCACTACGCAGTGTCATATTATTTTCGTCGGCCGTTGCATATATGTCGGACACGAACTATAGTTAACTGCATGAAACGCGTAGGCCGCCCCGCCACCGGACATCAGCCGAGGCTGTCGATCCGTATGGAACCGTCGATGCTAAAGCTGGCCGCACAACAGGCGAAAGCCAAAGGTCAGACGGTTGGTAGGTGGCTTGAAGAGGCAATACGCGAAAAGATAGAGAGGGAGGGCAGCGATGAGTAAGCAGTCAATGAGGCAGATAGCCGCAGAACTGGGAATCAGCCCCGCATACCTGTCCTACATGCTTAACGGGAAGCGGCCCTGGCGGAAGGATTTGTACCAGCGTTACATGGGAGTTGTTAACACTTTTGTTAACAGTGAGGCAGAGGGTACTAGCGATCAAACAGAGAGACCGCCACAATTGACGGCCTCTTTAGGCTCGATTGAAGTTGGTGCCGGGAGAGGGACTCGAACCCACACACCCGTTAAGGTAGCGGATTTTAAGTCCGCCGCGTCTGCCATTCCGCCATCCCGGCTTTCTAGGCTGGGGTTACACCGGCTCAACCTTCAGGGTGTTTTAGGTTTGGGGAGGGACCGGGAGAGAGGGGAGGGAGTATAAATATGGAGGCGACGGGCGGATTCGAACCGCCGCATAGAGGTTTTGCAGACCTCCGCCTTAACCGCTTGGCTACGTCGCCCCGAAACGCTGGACGGCCAGACTTTCTAAGCTATGGTGCCGAGGGTGGGACTTGAACCCACACGAGCTTACGCCCACGGCCCCCTCAAGACCGCGTGTCTACCAGTTCCACCACCTCGGCCTAGCCGTGCGCGCCGGTATTATATCACCTCTTAGGCATGGCGGCACCCGTAATCAAGCCTGGGAACGCGCCTGGACTGATGCGGCGAGCACCTCGGTGACCCAACGCCTATAATGGACCCATGTCCCGGGAACCACGGCGCAAACAGGTGAGTCTCAGGGTTTTCGACAACGAGCCCACGGCCCGGATGGCGGAGCAACGACTTAAGCTGGAAGGAATACCCTGCCTCATTCGTTCGTTGCGCGGCGGTCCCGGCCTCTGGGGATCGGCCTACAATCTGCCCCACGACCTGCTGGTATATGAGGGCGACGAGATGCGGGCCCAAGAGGTGCTGGAATATGTGCCCCAAGAGATACTGGAGCGGGAACGAGAGCAGGAAGGCGAAAGGCCATCGACGCTCATGCCCCAGTGGATGATCACTCTGACCATCGTGGCGGTCGCCGCATTCATAGCCCTGACGGTGGTGATCGCGAACCGGGCGGTCCGTTAACCCCATCTCATACATGCCCCTCAGGCGGTCCGTTGTTCCATCGGGGTCCCAGATTGCGATATCTAAAAACCTCGTAGGTGTTATCCATGCAGAGATTACCCCTAGAAGCCGTGCGCGCCATCACCTTCGACATGTACGGCACATTGCTGGACCTGGTGGCCACCTTCCGCGCGGGATTCGACGATTTTCTAAAGGCCAAGGGTTATCCCGGCAGCGCCGAAGATGTGGTGCAGGCCTGGGAGGCCGCCTACCTCCACGAGAGCAACGTGGATTCCTTGCTGGGACGCCCCCGCACTCCCTTTGAGACCGTCCGCAGAGTGACCCTCAGCCAGCTTTTCTTCAAACTCAAGATCTCCCACACCCAGGACGACATCGAGCAACTGGTCACCACCAAGGCCACTCCGACCCTCTTTCCCGACGTGAAAGAGCACCTGACGCGGTTGCAGGGAAGATATAATATGTCGGTCCTCTCCAACGGAGACTTGGAGTCTCTGGACCGCGCGGTAAGCGGGCTGGGCATACCCGTTGACCGGGCCATCTCCGCCGAGCAGGCCGGCTATTACAAGCCCCACGCCGGTGTTTACCAGCATGCCATCAAAGAACTTGGACTGCCCGGTGAGCAGGTGCTCCACGTTGCCGCCCACGCTTGGGATATACGTGGGGCCAGGGCGGCAGGCATGGCCGGGGCCTACATAAACCGCTACGGCGTACCCTATATCGACTCCGACGGCTCCCAAGCTGACCTGGAAGTTCCGGGCTTGGCGGAGCTGGCCGACCGGCTGACTTAGACCGATACACCCTGATGACCGGGTGCGGCCGGGCCGATGGCCGGGCGTCCCGAACGTGAGGAGGAAGCAGTGTCTACAAGGTTGGGCATCGAATTGGTCGTGGAGCCCGCGTTCACCGCCAAGGCCTACCGCGCCCGGAATATAGTCTGCGGGCAATACGCATCGTGGGCGGCCGAGATGCACATGCTGTGTATGAGCGTGGTCAGCTATTTCCAGTGCTCAGACTCGGTGCTGGACCATCTGGCCCACGGCGCCGGCCGCTTGGCCGAAGCGAGCCGGCAACGCAGCCCCCGGTTTTCCATCAATTGCCGCGGCGTGGCCGACGGACGAAACGCCGTTGGTGGCGGCGGGAACGGGGAGCGCAACAACGTATATCTGGACTTTCAGCAGACCGACCCCAATCATCCTTTGGCGATACTCCACCGCGATACCGTGACCATGCTGGAGGAACTGCCCGGCGCGGCCCTGCCGCCGGAGAGTGGCGGTTTCCACCCCAAGATCAACCTCTTGGAGTACGCCAACCTCCCTCCTGCCATCATGGCTGACGCCTCCGACTTCGCCAAGGGCGTGGCCATCGACGTGGGAGTGCCGTCGGTTGCCCGGGCCTGGCGGCTGGTGCTGCTGCGTTATCACTCGGAGGCTGCCGGCGACGACTGGGGCCACGGCAGTTGGGCGTCCGACCTGCGTTGGGAGCATCTGTCTAGCTACGTTCTTTAGGTTAGGACCGGCGCCAGTCCATTCCCCATCGCAAGGGGGAAGGTTAGGTCCCCCGATATATCGGGGAGACTCTCGATAAAATCGGAGATGGGGGCGCCCTACTCGCCCATGGAAATTGCTGGCCGGAAATCCCCCTAAATCCCCCTTTATGAAAGGGGGACTTGGACCTTCCCTCCCGATTCAGATCGGGAGAAGACTTGGACCTTCCCCCTTTTGTAAAGGGGGACCGAGGGGGATTTCGCCCCTACGCTGGCGGCCGGTCAGGCCCTGGGTTATCATGCTCTCAATCCGTGGGTCCGGGCCAAAAAAGTACCCGTTTCGTGAGAGGAGACCAGGTGATGAAGACCACTGCCAAGCTACGCCAGATGCTAAATTCCGGCCGTATGACCGTTGCGCCTTTCGTGCTCAACGCCTTCCACGCAAAGATCGCCGAGTCGGTGGGATTTCAGGCCGTTTACATGACTGGGGCCGGCACCGCCGCCGAGCGGGGCTTCCCCGACGTCGGCCTGCTCACCATGACCGAGATGGTGTCCAACGCCAAGTACATCGCCGGAGCGGTGGACATCCCAGTGATCTGCGACGCCGACACCGGCTACGGCAACCCGCTGAACGTCCAGCGCACCATCCGTGAATACGAGGCGGCGGGAGTGGCCGGCGTCCATGTTGAAGACCAGGTATTCCCAAAGAAATGCGGCTTCTTCGCCGGCAAACAGGTTATTCCCCAAGAAGAGGCGGTGCAGAAGATAAAGGCCGCCTTGGACGCCCGGACCGACCCGGATTTCGTGGTCATCGCCCGGTGCGACGCCTACGCGGTAACCGGCTGGGAGGACACCATCAAGCGCTCCCACGCCTACATCGAGGCGGGCGCGGACCTGGTGTTCGTTGACGGCATCAAGAGCCAAGAAGACATCCAGAACTACGCCAGGGACATGGCCGGCCTGCCCCGGATGTACAACGGTGACCTGGCCAACACCAAGGATATGGACGCCCTGGGCTACAAACTAATGATCTGCGGCAGCACCATCTGGCTCATCTACAAGCAGCTCAAGGATTCCTTCACCGAACTGATGGAAGAAGGGGCCGTTAACCCGGACCGTTACGGCACCCGCTGGGACGTGGCCGGGCTGATGGGCCTGGACGATATCTACGAGTTGGAGCAGAAATACGGGGTGACCGAGGCGCCCGTGGCCTAGACCGATACGGTGTGCTAGTATGCCCCAGACTCCAAAGCTACTAACGTTTGGGGGTAATATGGCCCGTTATCTAGTTCAGGCAAATTACACACAACAGGGTGTAGCCGGGTTGGTCTCCAGCCCCGAAGACCGATCGGGCGTACTCGATTCTTTGGCGGAAGGCGCAGGCGGCAAAGTCATTAGCTTCGATTATTGCTTCGGCGAATTCGACGTTGTGCTTATCTTGGAATTGCCCGACGATACCGCGATGGCGAGTTTGTCTATGGCATTCGGAGCCTCAGGCGCAGTCACAAACCTCCGCACCACCGTGTTGATTCCGGCTGCCGACGGGTTCGCAGCGGCCCAAAAAGCCAAAGAGATCACCTATCGCCCGCCCGGCCAGTAGCCACCTCTGCTGGAATGCCGGGAATGATTCCCTCTCCCACGCAACAGAGAGGGTTAGGTTTCCCGATGCATCGGGGAGACTTCCCGGCGGAGCCGAGGACGCTCGATGGAATCGGCGCTCGACCTTGCCGGAGGTGAGGGGAACGACTATGAACAAGTCATCCGCCACCAATCAGATGCGTTTGCGTGGATTCCGGCCTCCGCCGGAATGACGAACGTGGCGTAGGGGTTGGCTTCTGACAACCATTCCCCGTAGGCGCGGGTTTCCAACCCGCCTAGCTTCGCGTGAGACGGTCTCTGCGTGGATTCCCCTTCCGCGGCAGTCCGGAATGACTGGGCCCACCTTAGTCCGGAATCAGGGTCATGACCTCGCGAGAGAACCGCTCCATGTTTTCCTGGAGCTCGGGCACGGTGGCGCCCTGGAAGCCGATGATGAAGTTGGACACGCCCAGGTCTTGGTACTGGCGCAGGTCGGCCGCTATCTGCTCGGGCCTCCCCTGCATCAAGGGACGGGAGCTGCCGGCGGAGTCGTTGAAGACGATACCGGTGCTGAAGGTCAGCGACACCGCGTCCTCGGGCCGTCCGGCTTCCACAGTCAGTTTCCGCAACCGGGCGATCTTGCCGGCCAGTTCTTCGGGTTCCAGGATGGCGGGCGGACGCAGTCCGATGGGCATCCAGCCGTCGCCGTATTTGGCGGCCCGGCGGATGGCTGGGCCGGTATGCCCGCCGATCCAGATGGGCGGGTGGGGTTTCTGAACCGGCTTGGGCTCGAACCCGGTATCGGAGATCTGGTAATACTTGCCCTGGAAGGACGGGTCATCCTTGGTCCAGAGTTCCTTGTAAAGCTGCAGGTATTCGTCGGTGACCGCCCCGCGTTCCTTGTAGGTGTCCAGTCCCAAGGCCAGGAATTCCTCTTCCATCCAGCCGACGCCCGCGCCCAGGATCAACCGGCCGCCGGACAGAACGTCCAGAGTGGCCAGTATCTTGGCCGTGAGCACCGGGTTGCGGTAGGGGATGATCAGAACGTGGGTGCCCAGCCGCACCCGCTGGGTGCAGCCGGCGATGAAATTCAGGGCCGCCAGCGGTTCGTAATAGGGTTCATCGGGCCGGAAGGTGGCGACGCCGTCGGCGGCGTAGGGGTAGAAGGAGGCCACTTTTTTGGGCAGTATGATGTGGTCGCTGACCCAGACATGGTCGTAGCCCAGGTCTTCGGCCCGTTGGGCCACGCTGCGGAGTTGGTCCGGGCCGGCCATCTCGCCCCGGCTGGGCAATGAGGTGCCAAAGGTGACTGCCATCAAGGTCCTCCGTCTACACACTGGAATAACGTTGGGGGCAGTGTAGCAGACCTGAAATGTAATGGCCTAATGACGCAGGGGCATCCCGATTCCATCCGGGCCGTGCCCCTCTAGTTGCGCTTCTTCTTGACCACGTAGGTGCCGGCGAAGTGGTCATGCAGGCCGCGGTCCTTCGGGTCGCGCACTATCCACAAGTAACCCAGTAGAAGGACTGTACCGCTAGCGTAACCAGCGACAGAGAAGATCAGCGAGAACGCCCCGGCGAGCAGCAGCATGCTGGGCACCGATTTGGCGACGACTTCCCGGAGAATGACCCGGCGGAGACCGGGAATGGTGCCGTTGTCGTCCACCACAAGGAGTCCCAAAAGCCTTTTTCCGGGGGTCTGGCCCAACTTGTAGGTGAATCCCACATAGTATGGAATGGTGATCAAGAGGCCCAAGGCGGGAATTTCAACGATCGCGAAGAGAACCGTGCCTCCCGCCAAAATGATCAAGTTATCTATTATGAACGCGAAGAACCGAGGTAAGAATCCAGGGTATTGGGAGGCTTCACCGACGCCCTCTTGGTCAGCGCCGCAATTGGGACAGAATTCCACACCCTGCCGGATCCGGGCCCCGCACCGAGGGCAGGGCAAGGTGGCGGCAGGCTTTGGCCACGGGCCGGTGGGCCGGCCGGGAAGACTGACGGAGTCTTGTTCGCCCTGCCCGTCCGATTCAATGGCCGGGCAAAGCGCACAGGACCTTGTTGATGGGTAATAATGCTCCCGGCAAAGGGGCGTAACGCCGCATTTGGTGCAGTGAAGAGCCTCTTCCCGGGCCACCGGAACCCCGCAGGACCGGCAATACGGGATATAGTCGCCCCCAAGCTCGTAGGAGTCGTGTTCAGGCTGTATGGCGGCGCCGCATTGAACGCATGCCGTGCCGCCGGGGACAACTGCTACTCCGCAGTTTCCGCAGAACTGGGTTCCGGACGATTCGCCGGGGTCTCTTTCCGCCATCGGCCTTCCTACGTCAAGATACTTCTGAAGCTCTGGTGAAGCTCTGGCCGCACACGACGCAGGACCTCGCTAATAGACTACTACGAATCCCGGATTTCGGATGCATCGGGACCCCGGACGGGTTTGAGGGCGGTTGTATCGCCTGATTCAGGTGTGCTAGTCTGGAATTCCAGAGAGCTTTCGGGGAGCTTTAAGAGATGCCGGAAAAAGTGGTCGTCGCCATGAGCGGAGGGGTGGATTCTTCCGTTGCCGCTCTGCTGCTGCAGCAGCAGGGCTACGATGTTGTGGGCGTCACCATGAAGCTCTATAACCTGGACGGCGAGGACCTTCCACCCAATTATCAGGGTTGCTGCACGCTGGACGACGTTGAAGACGCCCGCTCCGTTTGCCGCCGTCTGGGCATACCCCACTACGTTTTGAACACCCAACGGGAATTCCAGTCTCAGGTGGTGGACTACTTCACCTCCGAGTACCAGCTGGGCCGGACGCCCCATCCCTGTATCGCCTGCAACGACAAGATCAAGTTTGGCCACCTGATGGAACGGGCCGCCGCCCTGGAGGCCGACTACGTCGCCACGGGCCACTACGCCCGCATCGAGCGCGGACCCGATGGCATGGTGCTGAAGAAGGCCGTCGATCCGTCCAAGGACCAGTCGTATGTTCTATTCGGCATGGGACAGGAACAGTTGGCCCGTACGCTGATGCCGGTGGGAGTCTATCCCAAGAGCGAGATCCGGCGGATGGCCGAGGATGCCGGACTGCTGATCGCGGCCAAGCCCGACAGCCAAGATATCTGCTTCATCCCTTCGGGGGATTACAAGTCCTTCCTCAAGCAGCGGTTGACCACGGTTCCCGGCGACATCGTTGAGCTTGATGGGACGGTGGTGGGCCGGCACGAGGGCATCGAATACTTCACCATCGGACAACGGCGCGGCCTGGGCATCGCCCAAGGAGAGCCCCGGTTCGTGGTGCGGATCGAGCCTGAGTCCCGCCGGGTGGTCATCGGGCCGGAAGAGGTCCTGATGCGGGATGAGATGCGGTTGTCAGCCGTTAACTATCCCTTGGGGACCGCGCCCCAGGGGCCGGTGGACGTCACGGTCAAGATCCGTTACAAGTCAAACGAGGCCGCGGCGGTGCTGTACCCCAGCGGCGATGGCGCGATTATCCGGTTTGCGCGGCCCCAGAGATCGGTAACCCCGGGCCAGGCCGCGGTATTCTATCAAGGTGATGTGCTGTTGGGCGGTGGGACCATCGAACCGGGTGTGAGATCCGGCATGCCAGAGGACCAGCCCGCGGCAACTGCCTAGCGTTTAGCGAGGTGGCTGATGCCGGACCTTTCCCTGGAAACTGGTATCCACAGGCGCGGTGTCAAGTTCGTCGCCGGGGTCGATGAGGCGGGACGAGGCCCCCTGGCCGGACCGGTGGTCGCGGCGGCCGTGATACTTCCCCCCGATCTGACCGGCTCTGAGCCCTGGCTCCAGTTTCTGGACGATTCCAAAAAGTTGTCTCATGCCCAGCGGGAACGCGCCGTCGATGTGGTCCACGAGCACGCCCTGGCCGTCGGCGTGGGGATGGTCAGCCCCGAAGACATCGACATCATGGGCATCGGCCGGGCCGCCCTGGCGGCCATGCTCCGGGCCGTGGAACAGCTTCCCTTGAAGCCTGGGCACCTGCTCTTGGACTTCATCCACGTCCGGAAATGCCCCTACACCTACGACACCATCGTCAAAGGGGATAGTCGCAGCTACTCCATCGCCGCCGCCTCCAATGTGGCCAAGGTCACCCGGGACCGGCTGATGGTGGAGGCCGAGGAGACCTACCCCGGCTACCACTTCGCCAGGCACAAGGGTTACCCCACCAAGGCCCATTTCCAGCGGCTGAATGAGCTGGGCCCCTGCCCCATCCACCGCCGGTCATTTGCCCCGGTGGCCCAGGCCAGTATGTTTTTTCACGGTCAAGACTGAACTTGGCCACGCCTCGAGGCCGGCTGGGCCGATGGGGAGAGGAGCATGCCCGCCGCTACCTGGAGGGCAAAGGCTACACGGTGTCGGAGACCAACTACCGCAGCCGCTGGGGTGAGGTCGATATCGTTTCCCGCTTGGGCGAGGAATTGGTCTTTGTCGAGGTCAAGACCCGCCGGGGCGTCGCATTCGGCACGCCGGAAGAATCAATCACCGCCGCCAAGTCCCAACGCCTGATCGCCACGGCACAGGACTACTTGCAAAAAAACGGTCTGGAGCAGTCTCGATGGCGCATCGACCTGATAAGCATCCACCTGGATGAGACAGGTAAGCTGCTGGAGGTGAACCACCTGGAGAATGCGGTGGGAGAATGAGGGGAGTCTCGAATGGAAACGGGCTGATGGCCAAGACTGCTAAAAAGGACCTCCGCCGATACGGACCGACCACAGGACCATGATCACCAACGCGGTCAAGAAAAATGACAGAATCATGCAGCCCCATCGTGCGTTCACAGAAGCAACCTATGTTTCAATCGCCAGGTAACCACGTTCAGCGATCGGAGCCCTGTTCGCCACCGGAGGTATCCGCCCCAACGCAGTTAGTCAGGGCGGCCATGTGGCCGGCGCCGAAGCCGTTGTCGATGTTGACCACCGCCACGCCTGGGGCGCAGCTATTCAGCATGCTGAGCAGTGGGGCCAGGCCGTCGAAGCTGGCGCCGTAGCCGGTGCTGGTGGGCACCGCGATCACCGGGACCGAAACCAGACCCGCCACCACTCCCACCAGGGCGGCATCCATGCCCGCCACCACCACCAGCACCCGCGCTTTCCGCAGCTCCGGTAACTGGTCCAACAGCCGGTGGAGACCGGCCACCCCAACGTCGCTCACCATGGTGACATCATTGCCCATGAGCGACGCCGTCAGCGCCGCTTCTTCGGCCACGGGCAGGTCGGCGGTGCCGGCGGTCACCACGGTTATGCCCTCTTTCAGGGGCGTTGCCTGGGGTTCGGGGACCACGATGGCCTTGGGCAGTTGGTGAAACTCGGCTTCGGGCGTGTCTTGGAGCACCGCTTGGTAGGTTTCCTGGTCCGATTTCGTCACCAACACCGGATGGCCCCGCCCCTTCATCGCGCTGACGATCATGGCCACCTGTTCCGGCGTCTTGCCCTTGCCAAAGATGACCTCGGGCCAGCCGGTCCGCAGGGCTCGGTGGTGGTCCAACTTGGCGAACCCGATGTCTTGGTACGGCAGGTCGCGCAACTGCTCGATGGCGGCATCCACGGACTCGCCGTTCTCTTTGAACCTGACCAGAAGCTCCCGCAAACGTTCTTCTTGGATGTTGTTCCTCCTCGGTGGGCCGCCGCCTAGAGCAGTTGCCGCCTGGCCTGTTCGGCCACTAGTTGGTAGACCTCTTGGAAAGGCCTCCCAGTTTCCAGGGCGATCCGGCGGACCTCGTCTGGCTCCGGGGCTGCGCTGACAGCAGTACCGTCTAGGATCTTAATCTTTACGCTTATCGTACCCAGGTCGGTTTCCACTTTGACCATCTGCCGGTCCGCCACATACCGGTCAACCAAGCGGGTGCGGATGCCAAGGGTGGGGGTCTCGCGCAGGATCAATTCTGACGCCTCCCGCTCCTTGTCTCTGGGCACCAGGGCTGAAAGTATGGCGCCCGGCCGGTTCTTCTTCATCTGGATGGGCGTGGTCCAGACATCGAGGGCGCCGATGGCGAAGAGCCTTTCTTGGGTGTAGCCCAGCACCAGGCCGGATACATCGTCCAGATTAGTCTCCAACAGGACAACTTGGTCTGATCGCGCTCCAGGCCCTGCCTCGGCCGGTGCACCTTCGGTTTGGGGCGTCTCGCCCAGCCAGACCCGCAGCGCGTTGGAAAACTCGGCCGGGTCCTTGGTCCCTAGTCCGATGCCGACGCGGTCCACGGTGAAAGCGGGGCGGCCGAAGGCGGCCAATGTGGTGATCAGGGCCGCTCCCGTGGGCGTGGTGAGTTCGCCGGCCTTGTCGTACATCGGGTTGTCGCCCACCACCGGCGCACCCGCGGCTGCGATGAGCTCCAAAGTGGCGGGAGCCGGGTTTGAATATCCGCCCGCCCGGCGTGGGGGACTGGCGTTCCCGAGAACCAGCGGCGCGGAGTGGATCTCCGCCACTTCCAGGTATTCAAATCCGATGGCGGAACCGACCACATCGACCAGGGTGTCCACGCTGCCCAGTTCTTCCAGTTCCAAGAGGTCCTGGGTTTCGCCGTGGACCCGGCATTCGGCCGTCCACAACGCCTTCAAGACCTCACAGGACCGGTCGATCACGGGCTTTGGCAGGCTGCTGCCCTCGACGGTTTCCAGCAACTGCTTTGGCGAGTAGCGGGTCTTGTCTTCCAAGTCGACTTTCAGGTAGGTCCCCCGCATCTCGCAGCGGGTCTCCTGGCGCGCCTCCAGCCGGTAGCCGCCGACGTTCAGCTTGCCAAGCTCGGCTTCCAGGTGTTCGATGGGCATGCCCAGGTCGGTCAGGGCGCCAAGCATCATGTCGCCGCTGGCGCCGCCGATGGGCTGGATATAGGCGATCCGCATGCTCAGGCCTTCAAAACAGTTTCCGTAAGATTGAGCTGGTCGTTCAGGCTGCCGGAGCGAAGCCCGGACATATCCAGAGACACCCACAGATAACCGATCTTCTTGATGGCCGCGACAATCTCCTTGCGGCGCTCGAAGGCGAAGTCAATCTCATCCTCGCCAACCTCGATGCGGCACAGGCGGTCGTGATGCCTGGCCCGGACCTCTTTGAGTCCCAAATCACGGAGATAGTCTTCGGCCTGCTCGATCTTCGATAGGTTCTCGGTGGTTACCGGCGTGCCGTAGGGGATGCGCGACGAGAGGCAGGGTTGGGCCGGCTTGTCCCAGATGGGGATGTCCAGGCTCTTGGCGATGGCGCGCACGTCGGCCTTAGCCAGGCCGGCCTCCACCATGGGGCTGCGGACCTGGTGCTCCGACGCCGCCACCATGCCGGGACGGTAGTCGCCGATGTCGTCGGTGTTGGTTCCGTTGACCACCCATTCGATGGATTCTTCTTCCGCCAGTTTGGTCAATTCCGTGTAGAGCTCGGTCTTGCAGAAATAGCAACGCTGGGGCGAATTGGCCACGTAACCTTCCTGGGCCATCTCGTTGGTGTGGATGATGCGGTGGGCGAACCCGAACTTTTCGGCCAGGCTTACCGCCACCTCCAGTTCCCGTTTGGCCAGGGCTGGGGAAACGGCGGTCACGGCCAGAGCCTTTGAGCCCAGCACCCGGTGGGCCGCGACGGCGACCAGCGTGCTATCGACTCCTCCTGAGAAGGCGACAACTACCGAGCCCATCTCCTGGAGTAGGTTTTCCAAGGCCGATAAACGCAGATTGGTTGGTGACGCCATATTTACCTCTGGGCACCGTGCGGAAGATGCATGCATCCGGTGTAAAGATGATATAGGTCACCAGGTCAGGGCGTCCACCATGGGTCATCTCACATCTGAGAGGGCTGGGGCCCGTTGGTTTCAGCTTAGGAAATCCGTGACCTCGCCGGCGAACAACTCGGCCCGCTCGATCATCAACAAGTGGCCCGCGTTAGGCATGATTGACACCTGGGCGCCGGGAACCAGCTTGGCGAAGTCCTCGGCGTAGACCGGGGGTATTATGCGGTCGTTCTCGCCCCACAGGACCAGGGTTGGGGCCTTGATGCGGTAGGCCCGGCGCTTCAGGCCCCGGTCGGGGATGGGCCAGAGGAACTTCCCGGCGGCGGTCAGGTCCTGCATCCGGTCGGCGGCCAGATCCGCCTTCAAACGGGAGTTGGCCTCGAAATCCGCGGGGGAGAGGCTCATGGAACTGGACGCCGAGGACCAGAGGTCTTTTTGAAGTTCTTCGGCGGACATGGCGAGCAGGTCCGCCACCGGGTCCGAATCGCGCCAGGTACCCGCGGGCGCCGCCAAAACCAGCCGGTCAACATAACTGGGCGATAGCGCGGCCATCTCGGCGGCGATCATCCCACCCAGGAAATGGCCCACCACATGGGCTTTGGGCACGTTCAGAGCGTCCAAGAGTTCGAACTGATATAGGGTCAGGTCGGTTACGTCGTCCAGCTTCTCCAGTCCGTTGGACTTGGAATAGCCGGGCAGGTATGGCGCATAGACCGTGAACTTCTGGGCCAGGGCGTCCAGGAACGGGGCCCAGCCCTTCTGCCCAACGGCCCCGTGGAGGTACAGCAAAGGGGGGCCGCTGCCGTCCTTCAGCACCTCGGCCTCGAAATCGCCGCCCCTCAGGGAAATATTCAGGGTCTCAGGCATGCGTTCTCCGTCGAGTTATCCCTTCCCCCGCGCCGGGGGAAGGTTGGGATGGGGGCACGGACTATTTTCAAGCCGTATTTGTGAAAATCAGGAGAAGTTGATTTAAAGCCCACCGTACCAATCGGCGATGGCACGCCCGATATCAGCCGGCGAGTCCTCCTGGATGAAGTGGACTCCCTTGACGGTCACTT
>JACZYV010000067.1:0-14523 GCA_022570905.1 Chloroflexota bacterium | reverse complement strand
CCGGGCCGGCGCCGATCACTATCCCGGCAACCGCCGCGCCGGCCACGCCCCAAGGGTGGCCCATGGCCATCACCCACTGACCAGCCCGAAG
Organism: Chloroflexota bacterium; assembly: GCA_022570905.1. Classification (GTDB taxonomy): domain Bacteria; phylum Chloroflexota; class Dehalococcoidia; order Lucifugimonadales; family UBA3495; genus UBA9611. Next base: position 14,432 of record JACZYV010000067.1, on the reverse strand, counting down.
CTCTCTAGAGTCACCCATCTTTATGGGATGAAGCTCGGGCAGTTTCCCTTCAATTCGTTCAACCTGAAGTATCGCCACGTCCAGGTCGTCGTCCTTGGCGAGTAATCCCGCCACCGCCACCACTCCGTTCGGCAGGGTCACCCGTAGCCCGGTCCCCGGATGGCGACCCCGGTTCCCCGAGACCACGTGGGCGTTGGTGACCACCAGCCCGTCGGCGGCGAAGACCACACCCGAGCCTGAACCGCTGCGCCCCGCCGATACCTGCACCAAGCTCCTCCGCACCTGGTCCGCCAATTCGCCAAGATCAGAGTTCAACTGGGGTAGTAGAGTAGTCATCATCACCGCCTTACGGATGGGAGACCGGCGAGACGGTCAGCTCAACCAACTGTCCACCCCGGAGGATGCGGACCGTGAGGGGCTTGCCGATACGTTCGCCGTCCAGGTTGTTGAATAGATCGTCCATGTGCCGCACGGGGGCATCACCCAGAGTAACCAGGGTGTCGCCCAAGAACAGGCCTCCCTCTTCGGCCGCGCTGCCCTGTTCCACCGAGACCAGCAACAGTCCGGTTTCCTGGCCCAACTCTTTGGCCAATTCATCCGGGAGACGGGTCGGCTGGGCGCCCACGCCAAGATAGGCCCGGCGGACGCTGCCGTGCTCTTGCAGGTCCCGTACCACCCGGTTGAGAGTGAGGGCAGGCACGGTGATGGAGACTCCGCGCACCAACGCCGAGCTATTGAGCCCCACGAACCGGCCCTGAGCGTCCACCAACGGCCCGCCGGAGAATCCAGGGTACATCACGGTATCGGTCTGAAGGTAACGGTCCACAGGCCCTCCGGCGGAGGTGCGCCAGGCCTTGCCCAAAGCTGAAATGATTCCCATGGTGGCCCGTACGTTCGCCCCAGGCCGGCCCAACGCCAAAGCCAGATGGCCCACCTTCAGGCTTTCGGGTTCGGCCCAAGTAGGAACGTTGGCGCCTCTCTTGGGCGTTCGAAGCAGCGCCAAGTCGGTGGCCGGGTCCCGGCCTAAAAGCTCTGCCGCCACGGTCTCGCCGTCTTGAAAACCGACGTTGATGTTCTCATCACGCTCCAACACGTGGTGGGCGGTCACGATCAACCCTTCGGCGTCCCAAACGATTCCGGTGGCTGGCAAACGGTCGCGCCCCTCCACCCGGACCAGGCCATCGGCCGCCGAAGCGACGGCGTCCGCCAAGGCATCTGAGAGATCGGACAATACTGTGGACATGTTCTACTCCTGCTTCACGACCCGCCCTGGTTATCACTGGAAGGCCGGTTGAGACTCGCGGTGATTCCGCCGCTTACCTCCAGACTACCAACTGGGAACCAACATGGCATCCCAAATCCGGCTAGGGCTGGACCTGGAAAAATGGGCAGGAAGAATCGCCAGGCTAAAGGGGAAGGAGTCCAAGCCGGGTGGCCAGGGTAACCGCCTCGGTACGGCTCTGGGCATTGAGCTTGCTCATGATGGAATTCACGTGGAACTTAACGGTGTGCTCGCTCACTTCCAGGCGGGAGGCGACGCCTTTGTTGGGCAGACCCTCGGCCAGAAGCCGCAGGACATCATTCTCTCTGGGGGTCAACAGCGAGGCGGCGGGGGGTCCGGCGTCGATGGCGTCGGAGCCTCCGGACAAGGACGGGTCGGTAACCGATAATCCGTGACTCAGCGCGGTCAATGCCGCCGCCAGCGCTTCAGGGGATGCACCGCGGCTCAAGAAGGCTTTCGCGCCTGCCGCCCGTGCCTGAGCGGCTTGGCCTCCGGTGGCGGCCAACGCCAGCACGGATGGGGAGTTCTCAGGAAGAAGTCCCAGGTTGTGCGAGGCGGACGCCGTTTCCCAGGAAACGTCCCATACGATGACATCCGGGCCGTAGACGTCCAGAGGCAGGAACGAATCTTCGTCTCCGGAAACCTGCCCCACCACGGTCAACCCCGGCTGTTGGTCTAACACGGCCGCCAGGCCAGCCCGCGACAAGAGGTCCCGGGAGACCACTAGGACACGGAGCTGCGTCATCGCTTCGCGCCCTTCTCCGAGTGATTCATATCTCTGATCAACATTTCAGCATCTGTTTCGAATTTGCCCAGTAGAATCGCCGCCTTCCAAATGCCGCGCCCAACACGCTTGTTTGACCATTATAGACCGTGTGATTTCCGGTCCGGCTGGCGGCGCCCCGGTCTAAACATGGCACAGCGAAAAGGGCCGGAAAGATTTTTCCGGCCCTCTGCCGCCAAATCTGAATCAGTCGATCGTGGATAGCGCTGCTAGAGTTGGTCCACGCTGATATCCGGTTTCGGGATCCCGTCGGTGGCCGGTTGGTCCTGTTTGAGGGCCTCGGCCAGGCGCGCCACCTCTCTTTGGTAGGTTTCGCGGTCGTCTTTCTGACCGCTCAGATCGAAGACCACATGTTCGGCGGACAGGTTACGGGCGAACCGGGTCTTTGGGTCCTTGAGGGTGGCGTCGGTCGCCCCCAGGAACAGACACCAAGTTTCCGTCGATAGCTGCATCTGTTTGGCATGGGTGATGTCGTTCAAGATCACCTCGACTTCCAGTGAGGCAGCCGACCCCAGCACCACCAACTTGTCGTATGACCGGAGCCAACGCTCAACCTCTTCCTGGTCCGAGGCGCTATGCCGGTCCACCAATGGGTTGCCGCGCACCAACTGAGAGAACACCCAGCAACGCACTCCCTGTTCCCGCAGGTCGTCCCGCAGCGTCTTGGCGAATTCCTCATCTTGGTCGATACAGGCGATGAAACACTCTCTCAAGCTGGTGGTGTCGGCCTTGGCCGCCTCCAAGAACCCGGCCGCCGCGGTGGGCAGGCCGGCGCCCATCAAGAACGATTCGGGGATCTGCCCGTGGGAGCGGAACAGCGAGTCCAGGCCCACGGTGCTTGGGGCGTCGTGCCGGACCTGGTCGAGACCCTTCACGCCGCTCAGGTCGCAGTCCTGGAAGACCGTATAGCCAAACAGGCTGCCAGTCAGATCGGCCCCGGTCAGGTTCACGCTCCAGAACTGGGTCTGGAAGAAGTCGCTGCCGGCGCATTTCGCATTGGTCATGTTCGCCCGCACCAGTGATGCTCCGGCAAAGCTGGCGCCGGTGAGGTCGGCATCGGTCAGGTTGGCCCCGGCCAAACTGGCCCTGGAGAGGTTGGCGTTGACCAGCTTGGCGCCGGTCAGGTTGGCTTCAGACAGAACAGCCCGGTCCAGGTCCGCTCCCGAGAGGTCGGCGCCGCGCAGGTCCGCGCCGCGCAGATTGGCCCCGTTCAGCCGGGTCCGCGTGAGGTTGGCCTCCCTTAGATTGGCGTGGTAGAGGTGACAAGGGTTCATGTAACAGCCGGAGAGGTTGGCCCGCTGCAACACCGCGCCCATCAGATCGGAGTCCCTAACATCGGCGCCGCTGATATCAACTTGAGGCGCCCTGACGTAGCTCATATAGGCCGCGTTCAAGTCCAGATTTTCGTCGGGATTGGCTTCCCGCCAGCGGGCTACATGGTCGCGGCCCCGCTTCACGAGTAGAACATGCTCCATATTCGCCATGCTATTCGCTCCAGACTAGAGTTGAACCGGGTCACAAAGGCGCCGTGACCGGCGGTGTGCCGGCTTAAATTACCGCTGGATGACGGCCCTTAACCTAGCCGCCGGTCTTGATGATTGCCCGTTTGTGGGTGCCTTCGCCAATCTTGGTGTCGGCGTCGTAGGCCACCACCTGGAAGGTCAGGCGGTTTTTCTCGATCTCGATCAGTTCCGCGTGGGCGACGATGGTCGCGCCGATGTCGGCGGCCGCCAGGTGACGCACGTTCACCTCTATGCCCACCGAGACTTCTCCATCTTGCAGGTGACCGGTGACTCCGGCCATGGCCGCCCCTTCCATGAGTTGGATCATGGCTGGCGTGCTGAATTTGCCCACATGACCCGCCACATTGTGCTCACACACCAGTGTCTGTTTTTGACCCTTCAAGCCTGGGCTGATACCGGGGCTAGCCATGCTGTCTGCCCTCCATTGAACTCTCTTGGCGGACTCTTTTCTTGGCACTTTTCGCACGCGGCCGAATCGGGCTTGGGACGTGCGCTCACCCATAATAGCAGATACCCCGCCAGGCGCAATCCACGCCTTGGTCCACCGCTAATACCGGACCGGTTTTACCGCCTTCCCGCAACCCCTATAATGTTAGAAGCGAACCAGAGAACCCTTCCATAGCCCAGGGGACCGATCCATGCCGACCAAACGAGATTTTCTCTCCGTAACCGACCTTACCCCGGATGAGACTTGGAGCCTGCTCAAACGGGCCCGTGAAACCAAGTTATTGGCCCAAAGCGGCGAAGGCGGCCAGCCGTTGGCCGGCAAAACTGTCGCCATCTTGTTCGACAAGCCGTCCCTCCGCACCCGTGTGAGCTTCCAGGTGGGTATCCAGCAGTTGGGTGGCTATTCCGTTTTCCTGGGACAGCAGGAGATGGGCCTGGGCAGCCGCGAGCCGATATCAGACATCGCCAACGTGCTTTCCGGTTACGTGGACTGTATCGTGGCCCGGGTCTCCGACCACGAGTTGCTGGTGGAGTTGGCGAAATACGCCAGCGTTCCAGTGATCAATGCCCTTTCGGACCTGGAACACCCCTGCCAGATCATGGCCGATCTGCTCACGATCTATGAGCACAAAAACAAACTGGAAGGGCTAACCCTCGCGTATGTGGGCGACGGCAATAACGTGGCGCGGAGCCTGTGTCTGGCGTTGCCCGCGGTGGGGATGAATTTCACCAGCGCCTCGCCCCAAGGGTATAATCTTGACGAGGCGTCGGTGGAGAAAGCTCGGGCCCGGGCCAACGGTGCATCGGTCCAAGTACGGACATTAACCAGCCCGGTGGAAGCGGTGGCCGGGGCTGACGTGGTGTATACCGATGTCTGGGCAAGCATGGGCCAGGAGGCTGATGCGGCAGTTCGCCGGTCGGCGTTTGATGGCTACACCGTGGATCCTGACCTGATGCAACGGGCCAATCCTGGGGCCCTGTTCATGCACGACATGCCGGCCCATTACGGCGAAGAGGTCCCGCCGGGCATGTTGGAGCATCCCCAGTCGGTGGCGTTCCTCCAGGCGCACAACCGCTTGCACGTCCAAAAAACGATCTTGGAATTTCTGCTCTCCGGGAACTGAATCCGGCCCCTCGCCGGACCGAGACCCCGGAGTGGCGTTGAGTTGTCCATTCTGTCGTCACATTCATTAGATTGGTGTTGATTTGTCCATTCCCATAGTCGCGATCATCGGCCGGCCCAACGTCGGCAAATCGTCGCTCTTCAACCGAATCATCGGCCGCCGGCAGGCCATCGTCAGCGAGGTGGCGGGGACCACCCGCGACCGCCTGATGGCCGACGCCTGGTGGGACGACTACCATTTCATATTGTTGGACACCGGCGGACTGGAGTCCAACCCGGAAGGCATCATCAGGCAATTGGTCCAAGAACAAGCTGAGATGGCGGTGGCCGACGCCGATGTGATCATCTTGATGACCGACGTGGTGGACGGCATGACCTCCTCTGACATCACCGCCGCCGAGATGCTGCGGTCCACCAAGAAACCGGTGGTGCTGGCCGTCAATAAAGTGGACAACGACACCCGGGAGTTCGACTCCCCCGAATTCTACGGCCTGGGCATGGGCGACCCCGAGCCCATCAGCGCCTTTCACAACTATGGCATCCAGCGCCTCATGGAACGGGTAACCGCCCACATGGAACCCGACCCATCGAGACGAGACGACGATCTTGAGCAGCTGGATGAGACCGCGCCAACCTTCCAGCGGGGCGCGCTGAATCTCGCCATCGTGGGCCGCACCAACGTGGGAAAATCCAGCCTGTTGAACGCGATCTTGGGGCAGGAACGGTCCATCGTAAGTGAGGTGCCCGGCACCACCAGGGACGCGCTGGACACCCAGCTCACCTACAACGGCCGCGATGTTGTGGTCATCGACACCGCCGGGATACGCCGCCCCGGCCAGGTATCCAAGGGAATCGAAAAATACAGCGTGATCCGGGCCGTGGGCGCGGTGAACCGCAGCGACATCACCCTCTTGGTGACCGATGCGACCGAATTAGCCACCGCCCAGGACTCCCACATAGCCGGTCTGGCCTGGGAGATCTGCCGCGGGCTGATCGTTGTGATCAACAAATGGGACCTATTCGCCGATGAAGGCGTCGGCGCCCGCTACCGTGCCGCGGCCACCATCCGGGACCGGCTCCACTTCATGCCCTACGTGCCCATCTGCTTCACCTCGGCGCTGGAGGGCGAAGGTATAAAGGCCTTGATGGACACCGCCCAGGACCTCTGGACCGAACGCATGAGGTTGGTGCGCTCCCGGGACCTGCAGTTCATGTTGGCCGACGCCCTGGCCGACCACCAGCCTCCGGTGGTCAGAAAACACCGGGGACAGCGGGTCCAGATAAACCGGCTGCAGCAGGTTGGCATTAACCCGCCCACCTTCCTTTTCACGGTCAACGACCCGGAACTGGTACACTTCACCTACCAACGCTATCTGGAAAACAAGATACGCGACACCTTTGGCTTTGACCGCACCCACCTGAAATTGGTGTTCAGAAAAAGATAACCTTCGCTGATTCCGGCAACAGTAGCTCGATGAACAGACCCCCCACATCAATCATCCTCCAGGCGGTAGCCATACCTTTCATCATCGCCGGAGTGGTTATCGTCCTACTGGCCATGGACGGCCAGTCTGAGGCAACCCGATACAGCGCGGTATTACCGCTGGCCTACCTGCTGGGGTCCATCTCCTGGGGCTACATGATGATGCAGTGGAAGATGGGCGTGGATGTCCGGGAATTCGGCAGCGGACGCACTGGAATGTCTAACGTCCTGCGCACCGGCGGAGTCAAGGTGGCCGTCGTGGTATTTACTCTGGACATCGCGAAAGGGGTTATAGCGGTGGTCATAGCCCGAGCCGTGATCGGCACCACCGCCGCGGAAGTAGCCGCCGCATTGATCGTATTGGCGGGCCACAACTGGCCGGTTTTCCTGCAATTCAAGGGAGGCCGGGGCATCCTGACGGCGTTGGGAGGCCTGGCGTTGATGGTGCCGGTGGCCGCCATAGTGGCCACCGCCACGTTTCTGACGATCACCGCGCTGAGCCGGTATATCTCGCTGGGTTCGGTGGTTGGCGTAATGATCGCGGCGTTGACCATCCTAGCGCTGGGGCTGGCTGACGTGAATTCCGACGTCTACATGGTCTACGGTTTCATCGCCTGCGCCATGCTCGTGTGGCAGCACCGGGACAACCTCCAGCGTATCCGCAACGGCAATGAGCGCCGGTTGGGCCACCCCGCCACCAAAGTGGAATAATCCCCTTATTCCTCGCCTCGACTCCCCTTATTTTCCCCAATAGACTAGACTTGTTCAGTCTCGGAACTAACCTGCGGCCATCTCTGGCGGTTTCTAATTGAGCGATCAAGCGGCCATCATCGGCGCCACCACCTGGGGGACCACTCTGGGCATCCTATTGGCCCAGAACAATGTCCCGGTCACGCTGCTGGCCCGCACCGAGAGCGAAGCACAGACTTTGTCCTCCCAGCGGCGCAATGCCAGGTTCCTTCCCGACACGCCCTTCCCCGATGGCCTGAGCGTGACCAGCCAACCCGAGTCCGCCCTGGAGCACAGCGATCTGGTGATAATCGCGGTGCCCTCAGACCGGCTGCGGGAGAACGTCCAGCGGATAAAACCCCATCTCCAGGCCGGCGCCATCATCCTCAGCGCCACCAAGGGACTGGAACTGCCCAGGGCCAGGCGGATGAGCCAGGTGCTGGAAGATGAACTTCCCGCCGGTTTCCACCCGGACATCTGCGTCCTCTCCGGACCGAACTTGGCCAAGGAGATCATGCAGGGCAAACCGGCCTCCACGGTGATCGCCGGCCGAAACCCGGATGCGGCGCAAAAGGCGCAGAACACGCTCATGTCCAAGAACTTCCGGGTCTACACCAGCGCGGACGTCCTGGGAGTCGAACTGGCCGGAGCCCTAAAGAATATCGTCGCATTGGGCGCCGGCATCGGCGACGGCATGGACGCCGGAGAGAACGCCAAGGCAGCCTTCATCACGCGGGGTCTGGCCGAGATGACCCGCCTGGGCATCGCCGCCGGAGCGGACCCCATGACCTTCGCCGGGCTGGCGGGGCTGGGCGACGTGGTCGCCACCTGCTCCAGCCGCCTCAGCCGCAACCGGTACGTGGGAGAACAACTGGCCAAGGGACGCTCTTGGCCGGAGATACGCGATTCCATGGACAACGTGGCCGAAGGGGTGAACGCCACCCAGGCCGCTTTGATGCTGGCCCAGGAACTGGACGTGGAGATGCCCATCACCGAGATGGCGTCACGGGTGCTGTTCGATGGCCTATCACCCCAAGAAGCCATGGCTGAACTGATGTCCCGGCCCGCCCGGTCGGAATGGTAGGCCCGCCGGCTCCAAAATGGCGTTACCGCATCTGTCCCAAGCCCAACTCCGGCATCCGGTCCAACAACCACGCCGCCGCCACCCTCCGGTGACATGGCTCTCCCTCCGGCTCAAAACACAGCAGCGTCAAGTCCTCTTCAGGTCTGAGCGAAGCCAGCCAGTCTTGAAAATCCGCTTCCCAGTCGTAGCTTGTCTGAAGCTCCTCCCGGTACCGTTCAGTGAGGCCGGCGAAATCCAAAGTTCCTTCCCGGTATTGGGTCAGCAAACGGCGTGAGGGATACAAGAATGGTTGGACCTCCCAGCGGGTGATCTGGCCGCGGGGGTGGGCCCTGGAGATCCGGTACGGCTTCCCTTGCCAATGCTCTGGGTGGTAGAAGCTGGCGGTGTATAACATACGGTGCATCGATGTCCGGACCCAACGGCTCTGGGACCGGGCCTGCCTCAGAGGTTCTCCGCCTGACTGGAATCGGCCGGCCGGGGACGCCGAACGGCCTGACGCACCAGGAACAACACCGCTCCCAGGATGATCACGCTGATATAGGTTATCGCGCGGTCGATCAGGACCAGAGCAGCGGCCGCGCTGGCGCTCAGGCTTGAAAGGCGCACCGCCAGTCCGCCAACGCCCGACTCCACGGCTCCAACTCCACCCGGAGTAGGCACCAAGGTGAGCAATGCGTTGGCCAGGGTTAGAAACACCACCAAAGGGAAGCTGATATCGAACCCCAACGCCCTAACAACCAGGTACATCCTCGCGATCTCAGCCGCCCAGCCCAGCAGACCCCACGCAGTGGCCATGGGCACCCGCTGGAAGCTGCCCATGGTGCCCTCGTGAAACCGCTCGTAGCGGACGGCCATCCAGGGGGGCATTCGGCGCAATAAAAATCCCTTGGCCCAGGTCATCGCCAACAAGATAACCGTCAGTCCCACAACCAAGGACACGGACAAACCCAGAACAATCCAGGTCACGCTGTTGTCCCGGTCCAACAAGAACGGCGCCGCGGCAATCATCAGCAGCGCAACCAATACTGTGTCCAATGACCGTTCCGCCAAGATGGTGCCAATGGTCCGGGAGAAGGACCCGTTCTGCTCGTCCCGGTAGAGGTAGGCCCGGTATGCGTCCCCCAACCGGAGCCAGGCGACCGAATTGGCGAACCAGCCCAGGAGCACCAGTTGGCTGCAATAGAGCACCCCCGGAACGGTAGTTCCCGATTCGGCAGTGTTTTGCAGCAACAACCGCCAGCGGGCGCCACGGAAGATGAAAGTGGTGTAGTGCACTGCAAACGCCAGGGCCAGATACCAGGGGTTGGCGCTTGCAACCCGGTCCCACGTCGCGCTCAGATCGACATCAAACCGGGTGACCATAAATACCAGCAAAAGGGCGGCAATCACCACGGAAATGATCGCCGGCAGGGACAAGACCCGCCGAAAAACCGATGTCGCGGCGGGCGGCGGGGCGGGCGGGGTTTCGTCCTGCGAGTGGTGGTCTTGGTGGGGCACCGGGGCCATCAGCTTACGGCGTAGATTGGCCAGGAATGAAGCATGCCTAGCGGAGTATTTTGGGCAGGCTGAACGTGATGTCTTCATCGACTCCAGACACCATGGTCACCTTTTCTGGGGCTAATTTTTCAATCACGCTCTCCACCAGCACCTCCGGGGTCGAGGCGCCGGAAGTGACGCCCACCTTTCCCTTGCCGACCAACCATGCCGGGTCTATCTCCTCCGGCCCGTTGATCAGGTAGGAGGGAACGCCCAGAGACTCGGCCAGTTCCCTGAGCCTGTTGCAATTGGAGCTGTTCTCCGCTCCAATCACCAGCACCAAGTCGACGCTGCTGGCCATCTTGGTGACGGCGTCCTGCCGGTTGGTGGTGGCGTAACAGATGTCGTTGCGGATTACGGCATTCGGAAACTTCTCCTTGATGGCGTCGATCGCCTGGGCAGTGTCGCCCACGGATAGCGTGGTCTGAGTGAGCACCGCGACCTCCTGATCGGCGTCCCAGCCGGGGAGTTCCATACCGGAGGTGTCGTCGATCAAGATCATCTCCGCCTGGCCCATGGTGCCCCGGACCTCCTGATGGCCCCGGTGCCCCACCAATATCACTTTCTTGCCTTCGCGGTGGTATTTTTTTGCCTCGTTGTGCACCTTGGTTACCAGCGGGCAGACGGCGTCGATCACTTTCAGATTACGAGCCTTGGCCATCACAAAGTCCTCGGGCGCAGAGCCGTGGGCGGAAAATACAACCAGTGAACCCTCGGGAATCTCATCGACGGTCTCAACGGTTATGGCGCCCCGGCGTTCCAGGTCGTTGACCACGTAGGGGTTGTGGACGATCTGGTGTTTAACATAGACCGGCGGCCCAAACTTCCGGAGACAGATATCGACAACATCGATGGCCCGTACCACCCCGGCGCAAAATCCCCGGGGCGAACTGAGTAAGACCTCCACGGCCCGTCCTCCTAGGTCGAATCTGGCGAGGGCTCAGCCCGCACCTGGTATCAAACGCTGCGTAACCCGGAAAACCCAAGTTAAAACAATGATAGCGTATGGGCCTATTTTTTCATATGTGCCCAAACACGGCTGGTATCCGCTGGTTCCGGCTTTTCCAGCTCCGGTCCACAGTTCCGATTTCATCGACACTCTCAATCTCGGGCCGAAGCTAAAAGCCTATGCTATAATTTCCCTTGCCCCAACCCTTTCCGAACACAACTATGCCCGAATACCAGCACATAATTCTAGAAAAAGACTCGTCGGAACACATCGCCCGGTTGACGATCAACCGACCCAACCGGAGAAACGCCCTAAACGACGCTGCAACCGGCGAGATGGGCCAGGCCATCGACGAAGTGGCGGCGGACGACGATGTACGGGTCCTAGTGATTACCGGGGCGGGACAATCATTCTGCGCCGGCGCCGACTTGGCTGCTTTGAAAGGCGGCAGTGAGCCCGGCGTCTTGGCGTCGGAAAACACCGACGATATCCGCCGGGGTTTCCAGTTGGGCCAGAGGATGATTCTGGGACTGCAACGCATGGAGAAACCGGTGATCGCCATGATCAACGGCACCGCCGTGGGGGCCGGGTTCGACCTGGCCTGCGCCTGCGACATCCGTATCGCTTCCACCAAGGCACGGTTCATGGTGGCCTACGTCCGCATCGGCCTTTTCCCCGGCTTCGGAGGGACTTGGCTCTATCCACGGACCCTGGGCAGCATGGGCAAGGCCGCGGAAATGCTATTCACCGGCGATTTTATGGAAGCCGACGAAGCCTACCGTCTGGGCTTCTTGAACCGCCTAGTTGACGAGGATGAATTGGAGTCGACTACAATGGAGATGGCGCGGAAGATCGCCTCCGGCCCGCCGGTAGCCATCCGCCTATCAAAGCTCATGCTCTACAAAGGTCTGGAGTTTGACCTGGACACAGCCTTGAAGATGGCGGCGGCGGCGGAGACAATCACCTTGACCTCCCACGACCACGAGGAGGGTATCCAGGCGATGCGTGAATCGCGAAAACCGAATTACGAGGGCCGCTAATGAACCCGATCCTCGACGAACTTAAGGTCTTCACTGGAAATGGGCACCCTCAGCTCGCCCGGTCTGTATGCGAATACCTGGATATCCCCCTGGGCCAGGCAGAGGTTTTCAAGTTCGCCAACGACAACACGTTCGTGCGGATCCACGAGAACATCCGTCAGCGCGATGTCTTCATAATCCAGCCCACCTGCTACCCGGTCAACGACAACCTGATGGAGTTGTTGATCATGATCGACGCCTGCAAACGGGCGTCGGCGGGGCGGATCACCGCCGTGGTCCCCTACTACGGTTACGGGCGCACCGACAAGAAAGACCAGCCCCGCGTACCCATCACCGCCCGGCTGGTGGCCGACCTCCTCACGGCAGCCGGGGCCGACCGCCTTTTGACCGTCGATCTGCATGCCGGCCAGATCCAGGGGTTCTTCAATATCCCCGTGGATGAGCTGACCACCCTGCCCATCATGGCCGATTATTTCGCCGCCAAGGAACTCCAAGACCTGGTCGTGGTGGCCGTGGACATCGGCATCAGCAAGAAGGCGCGCGACATGGCCGAACGCTTGGGAGCTCCCCTGGCCATCATCGAGAAACGCCGGACCGGCAACAGCGATAAGAACGAGACCATGAACGTCATCGGCGACGTTGAAGGCAAGATCGCGCTGACCTTTGATGATGAGATAGACACCGGCGGCTCCGTCGTCAACGCAGCCAAGGCGCTGTCTGAGCAGGGCGTGACGGAGATCTATTGTTGCGTCACCCATCCGGTGCTCTCCAAGAACGCATCCGAGCTGATGGCCAAAAGCAAATTCAAAGAGGTGGTGGTGGCCGACACCATCCCCATGCCGGCCAAGAAACGCAACGGTAAATTCACTGTCCTATCCGTGGCGCCGCTGCTGGGCGAGGCCATCTACCGCATCCACAAGGGCAATTCCGTAGGCGACCTGTTCAAATAGGCCCCGCACAGGGACGTTTTCAATATTTGGGCCCGCGGGTTGTTACCTCCAGCTATTCTTTGTTCCGGCGTATCTCATTCCCCGTATCTCATTCCAATCGGATTCGCGGTATAATTTGCCGTCTGAATCAGCCCGGCCTGCGCGTTATGTGGACCACGGCCGGCTTGACGTGGACACAAGCCGGACTCCCCAGGCAAGAAAAAGTGATCGGAGGCCAATTTCCTGATGTATGACCTTATCGTGAAGGGCGGCACCGTCGTCGACCCGTCCCAGAACCTCCACGGCTTAAGCGACGTGGCCATCGAGGACGGCAAGATAGCCCGCATCGCCGTGGACATCCCGGCCGAGGAAGCCAAACGGGTTGTCGAAGTTAAGGGCAAGGTTGTAACCCCCGGTCTGATCGACATCCACACCCACGTCTACGCCGGCGTAACCGACAACGGCGTGGACCCCGACATCGGCGGCGTCCGGGCCGGGGTCACCACCATGGTGGACGCGGGAAGTTCCGGCTGCGACACCTTCGCCGGATTCCCCGCCCATATCATCCCCAATACCGCCACCGAGATCATCGTCTTCCTGCACATCTGCCGGACCGGCCTGGCCACCAACCCAGACATCTTCAGTCCTGAAAGCATCGACCTGGACAAGACTATCCAGACCATCAAGGACAGCAAGGGCGTGATCACCGGCGTGAAGGCCCGGATGGTCTCCCCCGCCCTGGAGATCATGGGTATGGAGATGCCCAAGATGGCCAAGCGGGCGGCGGTGGAGGCCGGAGTGCCGCTGATGGTGCACATCGGCGATACGCTGAAACGTTACGACGCCAATGTGATCCGCGAGTTGTTGCCCATTCTGGACAAGGGCGACATCGTTACGCATTACTTCACGGGTAACCCCGGCGGAGTGCTGGACAGCAATGGAAAACTGGTGCCCGAGGCCAAAGAAGCCCATGACCGGGGCGTTTGGCTGGACACCGCCCACGGCCGCATGAACTTCACTTTCGATGTGGCCCAAAAAGTCCTGGACCAAGGCGTGCTGCCCCACTGCATCAGCACCGACCTGACCGTGCCGGGACGGCAGATCACGGTGCACAGCATGACCGAGATGATGACCCGGTTCCTGGCCATGGGCTTCACCTTCGACCAGGTGGTGACCATGTCCACCGAGAACCCGGCCAAGGCCGTGTGCGTGGCCGACCGTCTGGGCACCCTGGCCGTTGGCAAGCAGGCCGACCTATCGGTGCTGGAGATCAAAGACGGCGACTGGATGGTCTACGACATCCTTGGCGACGGCCGGAAGAGTGACAAGGCCGTTATCCCCATCATGGCCATCAAGAAGGGCGAGATCTACGAGGCCGGTTGGGGCCCCCGCCCCTGGGGCTGGGAGCCGGACCCGGCGTAGGGCGTTTTACTGGATAAACGTGGTTTTGCGGCGTAGGGGCACGGTCCCGATACATCGGGATGCCCCTACGTGTTGGTCAATACCTTTTCCACGTCTCTAAC
>JACZYV010000066.1:0-14531 GCA_022570905.1 Chloroflexota bacterium | reverse complement strand
CGGGGCGGAGACCGCCACCGGCAAGCCCATCGTGGCCGGCGACTCTCACCGCGCTCTGGACACGCCCAGCGCCTACTACCAGAACCAACTCGCCTGTCCCGAGTTCGACGTGGTGGGCCTGTCATTCCCCGGAGTGCCCGGATTCCCCCACTTTGGCCACAACGGACGGGTCTCTTGGAGCGTCACCCACACCGCCGCCGATTACCAGGACCTCTATGTGGAGCGGTTCAAGGAAGGAGAGCCCGGCAAGTACCTGTACCAAGACCAGTGGCTGGACGCTGAGAGGCACGACGAGACGATCAAGGTCCGGGACGGAAGCGACGTCCACACCACGGTGACCGTGACCCAGCATGGCCCGGTGATCGCCGGCGACCCGGCCCAGGGATCTGGGTTGGCCTTCAAGTACACCGCCACCGAGAAGCCGTCAACCTGGCCGGAGATACTCTGGAAGATGCTGCGGGCCGAGGATAGCCGGGGGTTGGTGGACTCCATGCGGGACTGGGTGGACCCTTGCAACAACCTGCTCTTCGCCGACATCCACGGAGACATGGGCTATCTCTGCCGCGGGCGCATCCCCATACGGTCCCGGGTCAACGGGTGGCTGCCGGTCCCGGGTTGGACGGGGGAGCACGAGTGGGAAGGGGACATACCCTTCGATGAGCTGCCGGTGTCCATCAACCCACCCGAGGGCTACATCGCCACCGCCAACAACCGTCCGGTGGGCGACGATTACCCCCATTACATCGCCATCGACTTCACCCCTGAGTTCAGGGTGAAGCGGGTCACCGAGGGCCTGAAGTCACTGCACCGTCCCACGGCTGAGGACATGGCCCAGGTGCACGCCCAGCGCGTCTCCATACCGGCGTTGGCGTATCTGGATGTGGTCAATCAGGTGGAACCTCTGAACGAAGCCAGCAAGGCCGCCAAAGACCGGCTTCTGAATTGGAACGGGGAGATGGATGCGGGGCTGGTGCAACCAACCATCTATAGCGCCATGCGGGATGCCCTGCTTAAAGAGGTCTTGGAGACCAACCTGACCGAAAAGCTGGCGGATGAGGCTTGGCACCCGGCGGACCGCGGCTTGGGCTCGTTCTCCAACCGGTTGAAGGCCCGGTTGGTGGCGATGATCGGCCAGGACGACCGGTCGTTGCTGCCCAAGGGCGACACCTGGCCCACGGCGGTGGCCAGGGCGTTGTCCAAGGCCGTCGGCACGCTGTCCGAGCGGTTGGGTGAGGATATGGACCAGTGGCGATGGGAGAGGGTGCACCAGGCGCGTCCCAAGCATAACCTCTCGGCGGCGTTCCCCGAGTTGGCGGACCTGCTTGACCCACCCGCCATACCCACCAGCGGCGACGGCGACACCCCGCTCCAGGGCGGCTACTCCCCGGCGGACCCGGCGACCGTCACCAGCCTATCGGTTGCCCGCTACTCCTACGACCCAGCCAACTGGGAGAATTCCCTCTGGGTGGTGCCGTTGGGCAGTTCCGGACATCCCGGCAGCAGCCATTACGCCGACCAGTCCGAGACTTGGCGGCGGGTCAAGATGATTCCCATGGGCTACGACTGGGACCGCATAAAGGCATCGTGCGAAACTGAACAGACGCTAAACCCCGATTAATGGTCCCGGTTAAGAGCTAAGTTCCTTGCCCAGCAGGTCCAGGGCGGCTTGGGCCGCGCCCCGCTTGCAGGCGTCCCTGTCCCCGTCCAGATGAATCTCAATGGCCGTGTCCTCGCCGTCCTTAACCGAAAGGCCGATCCAGAACGTTCCGATGGGCAGGCCGGCGCGTCCGGCGGCGGGGCCGGTGACGCCGGTGGTGGAGACGGCATAGTCGGTCCCGCACAGTTCGCGCACACCTCTGGCCATCCCCTTGGCCATCTCGCTGCTCACGGTGCCATGGGTGGGGGCAACGTCATCGGGCACACCCAAGACCTTCTCTTTCAGGCCGCCGGTGTAGGCGATCACGCCACCGGGGAAATACTTGGAGCTGCCGGGAATCGAGCCCAGCATGTAGCCGATCAGACCGGCGGTATCGGCCTCGGCCACCGAAACAGTCTTCTGCCGGGAGGTGAGGATCTCCGCGATCTCTTTTACTTCCATTGGAGCACTCCTATCGAATCTTGACGCCGTGATTACCGGCATTTAACCGGGCGGTTTTTGCAGCAGGATGAAAAATTCACGGTTGCCGGCGTCGCCCTGTATCGGCGAGCGGCACATGTTCCTGACCCGCAGCCCTTGCCCGACAGCCCAATTGACCATCTTCCCCAGCACCTCGGCATGGACCTTGGGGTCTTTGATCACGCCGCCCCGGCCCACCTGGCCTTTTGGGGCTTCGAACTGGGGCTTGACCAACGCCGTGATGTACCGGCCCGGTTTCAGGTGCCGGACGGCCTCCGGGACCACCATGGTCAGTGAGATGAACGATACGTCCATGGTCACCAGGTCCACCGGCTCTGGAAGGTCGAAGGGGTGACGGGCGTTGGTCTTCTCCATCACCATCACCCGCTCGTCCTGACGCAGGCCGTAATCCATCTGTCCGTGGCCCACGTCCACCGCATAGACCCGCTGGGCGCCACGCTGGAGCAGACAGTCGGTGAACCCGCCGGTGGACGCCCCCACGTCCAGGACTGTCATCCCGGTAACGTCCATCTGGAATTGGTCGAGGGCATGGGCCAGTTTGACGCCGCCCCGGCTCACAAAGGGCAGACGGCCCTTCACTTCGAGTTCCACGTCTCCGGGCAGGGTGGACCCCGCCTTCAAAACGCGGCCGGCCGGAGTGTAGACCACCCCTTCCATGATCAGCGCCTGGGCCTGTTCCCGGGAATCGGCCAAGCCCCTTTGGAACAGCAGGCGGTCGGCCCGGATTTTAGCTGGACGTGCTGTCAAACGGTCCTATCCCATTTAGCAACGATGTTGGAAACGTCATTCCCCAATGAAATTGGGGCGCCGCTTCTCCAAGAAGGCTTTATAGCCCTCCTGGTAGTCCTTGGTGTCGAACTGGGTCAGTGGCAGGTCGGCCTCTTCCTTGGTGAGGTCCTCCAGGGACGGCTTGTTCTCCACCTGACGCATGGTGAGCTTGTTCACGGCATGGGAAAGGGGCGCAAGGGACGCGATGTCGTTGGCCAGTTTGTAGGTGTAATCGTGAAGTTCTTCGGGTCTGACCACCTGGTTGACCAGCCCGATACGGAGGGATTCTTGAGCGTCCAGCAGGCGGGCCGAAAGCAGGATATAGAGGGCATTGCCCTTGCCGACCAGATCGACCAGTCCCCGCATCTCCCGGTGGCCGATGCTGATGCCCAGCTTGCCCACCGGGATACCCATCCGGCTGTCGTCGCTGGCGATGCGCAGGTCCGTTGCCACCGCCAATTCGCAGCCGCCGCCCACGGCGAACCCTCGAATCATCGAGATGGTGGGCGTGGCCATGTCGGAAAGGGTCTGGAGCGCCCCGTTCACGACGTCGTTGTAGACCCGGCCCTTGGTGGAGTTGGAGCGGTGTTCTTCGAAATCTTGAATGTCTGCCCCCGCCGAAAAGGCCTCTTCCCCCGCGCCGGTGATGACGACGGCCCGAACATCGCGGTCGGCGTCCAGCTTCCGCATGATGTTGGAAAAATCGCGCCACATGGCGAAGCTGATGGCGTTCCGTTGCTTGGGCCGGTTGAAGGTGACCGTCGCCACGGGGGCCGTGGAGTCGAGAAGGATGTGGTCGTTCAAAGCCTCAGTGTCCTGTTTCGCCTGTTTTCGTTATCCTGTTTTGATGGTAGCGGGCAGGCGTGTTTAGCTAGCTAAGCCAGTATAAACCGAAGCCAGTTGGGTGTCATCACCGCATCAGCGGGAGCAAAAAATAACGGCGGGCAAGATGCCCGCCGTTGGATTCAATCGAATCAGCGAACCGCTTTTAGCGGTCAGCGGCCCCGCAGTTTGGGGTCCATGACATCCCGGAGCCCGTCTCCCAGGAAGTTCACCGAGAATACGACCAGAGCGATAACGATACCTGGGAATACCACCATCCAACCCTGCTTGTCGATGTGCTCCCGGCCTAACTCGAGCATGCTGCCCCAGGTGGCCACATCCGGCGGAATCCCAACACCCAGGAAGCTCAGGGCCGCCTCCACAACGATGGCGAAGCCCAAGGTGAGGGTGATCAACACTATGTAGGTGGCGGCGACGTTGGGGAGCATGTGCCTGAAGATGATGCGGGTCGAACTGGCGCCGATGGACCTGGCCGCCAACGTATAATCCAACTCCTTGATACTCAGGGCCTGGGACCGGATCACCCGGGTTGCCCCCGGCACCAGAATCACCACCAGCGCGATAACCACGTTATTGGTGGAGGCCCCCAAGGCCGCCATCAGGCCCAGAGCCAAAATGATGGGAGGGAAGCCCATCAAAGCGTCAACCAGCCTTTGAAGAATAATGTCGACCCAGCCGCCGGCATAAGCGCTCGTAACTCCGACTAACGTGCCGAATGTGATGCCGATCAAAACGCTCACAACCCCCACGTACATGGAGACCCGGGCGCCATAGATCAAACGGCTGAATATGTCACGGCCCAACTGGTCGGTGCCCAGGAGGGTGCCCTCGGCCCCTGGTCCAGCGAATTTTGGCGCCACACCTATATCGGTAGCAGCATGGGGGGCGAGGACCGGCGCAAAGATCGCCACGAGGATAGCCAACACAAGGACTACTCCACCAGCGGCGGCTATCGGCTTTCTACGGGTAAAATTCCATAGCCAGGACCAAACGGCGGCGACCCCCGTGGGTTTAACCCTAAGTTGGGTTGCAAGATCAGCTTGTTCCACCGCGTTAACGCTAAATGCTCGCATGTCGAATATCCTCTGTCAGTCCGGCTTGCCGCATTGATTACAAATTTCGGGACCGTGATAAGCCGTTAACCACGGGCCCATGTCTCTTACGCATACCTGATCCTGGGGTCCAACAACCCATACAGGAGATCGACAACCAGGTTGATGGTCACGATAAATAACGCAATGATCACGATCTCCGCTTGAATCATCGTATAGTCCCTTTGGAAGATCGCCTCAATGAGGATCCTTCCCATGCCCGGCACCAAGAAGATAGTTTCGATGATCACGGTTCCTCCGAACAACCGGGCAAAGATCCAGCCGGAGGTGGTCAAGACGGGCAGGAGGGCGTTCTTGAGACCGTGCCGGAACACCACCACGCTTTCGCTCAGGCCCTTGGAACGGGCGGTCCGCATGTAATCTTCACGGATGATCTCCATCATCGCGGAGCGCGTCACCCGGGCCACGAAGGCCATCTCATAGAAGGCCAGGGCCAAGGCCGGGAAGATCATCTGCTGCAGGTTTGCCCCAGGGTCTTCCCAAATAGGTTTATAACCCAGGGGTGGCAGCCAGTCGAAGACATGGACTAGGAACAAAATCATCAGGATCGCAATCAGGAACGTAGGCATGGAGATGCCCGCCAAAGTGAAGATCCTGGCCGCGTAGTCGATCCAACTTTCTGGCTTGAGGGCCGAGATGATGCCCAAAGGGACTGCGAATACCACGGCGATAAGCATCGCCACGATGGTCAACTCCACGGTGACCGGGATCCGCTCGCCCAATTCCTCCATCACTGGAGCTTTGTACCACAGGGAATCGCCGAAATCCCCTTGTACCGCGTTGCCGATCCAATCGAAGTACTGGATCACCAACGGGTTATCCAGGTTGAGCTCGACCCGGCACTCGTGAAGTTCTTCTTGGGTGTAGGTCGCCTCGCCATCGCTCAGGATGGCGAGGCAAGCATCCCCGGGAATCAGCCGCATCACCACGAATATAATGACGGTGACCAACAAAATCGTTGGGAAAAATAACGCTATCCGTTTTAACGCGTACTGTTGCATCTGTCCGGTCCTATTGTGTGAAGTATCCGGTCCCGTGCTGTCACAATGATAATACTACGTTTCGATACCCCGGACGGATCACCTGCGCCCGCCCAAATTGCTGATGGCCTGCCCCGGTTATACGGAGCAGGCCATCTTGTTAACCTGCCAGTTTAGACTTTATCCGACCGGTTAGCGGTCGAGCCACAAGTCTTCATGCTTGAAGTGAGTCTGGACCGTCTCAGGAGCATTGAAGCCACGGATGTCTTCACCGATCATCCATTGCAGTATGCCCCATCCCAGGGTGATCCAGTGGTTGTCCTGCTGGCTGAACAGGAAGGTCTCCATTTCCTTGTTGATCTCCCTGCGCTTGGCGGGGTCGGGCTCGGACTTCTGTTGTTCAAACCAGGCATCAACCTGGGGGTTGGACCAGTCGGTGTAGTTCCGCGTGGCTCCCTTCAGGTAGACGCCGCCCATTATCCCGTCAACGTCTAGGACCACTTGACCCTCTCCCTGACAGGCCAGTTCCCAGTCACCGTCCGAGTCAGCCGCTCGGGAGGTGCCAAAGACGCTGTAACCAGCAGCGCTGGGGTAGGAGGTGATATCACCTGTGATGCCCAAGACCTTCTTTAGCTGTTCTTTTACCACCGCACACTGATCGGGGTAGGTGCCGACCGAACGGACATCATACCTGGTCTTGAATCCGTCTGGGAATCCAGCGTCGATCATCAACTGCTTGGCCTTCGCTATGTCTTCAGCTCCACCGGGGCCGTCCTTGGGACGGAGGCCGGGCCACTTCAAGCACTCTTCGAAGGTGTGGGCCAGTCCCATGAGCGGGCAACCGACTCCAGAGGTGTCGTCGAATACCAACGAGTTCCATTGCTGGTAGTCGATGGCCAGTTGAATGGCCTCTCTGACCCTGGGATCATTGAAAGGCTCTTTCTTGACGTTCATCATCAGGCCCCAGTCAGCCGAAGGAGAGACAGCGACGGGACGAATCGCGCCGTTGGTATCTGCCTCGAGCTCAAAAGCCTGGGTCGGGGAAAGGTTGGTGAAACCACCGTTGGACATATCAAGCTGGTCTGCCTTGAACTGGGCGATCAGCGTGCCGGTGTCGGTGATTATGAAGTGATCGATACCGTCGAAGAACGGGCGGCCCTCTTTGAAGTAATTTTCGTTCTTGGATACCTTATAGAAGTTGCCGCGCTGGTATTCTTCAAGGATAAAGGGACCAGAACCTGACTTGTTCTCCATGATGCTTTCCGCCTGGTTCATGTCGATGCCGGATTCCAAGAGCTTCTTGGGCAGGACCTTGACGTAGTCCACCGCCAAGAACTTGATGAATGCCCCGGAGGCGAACTGCAGATTGAACTCAATGGTCAAGTCATCAATCAGGTTAACGCCACCTGCGTTTGCTACCTGGGTGTAGTTGCGCCAGAGACCAGACCGGCCGGTTGGGCCATCAAGGTCTCCGTATCGCCTCATGGAGAAGAGCACATCCTCGGCGGTAAGGTCGCTACCGTCGATCCATTTGATTCCATCGCGAATCTTGAACGTGAATGTTTCTCCGGCGTTGCTGACTTCCCAACTGTCGCACAGGTCGCACACCACCAAAGCGGTGTCGGTAGTGTCCATCTGCACGATCTGGTTGTACAACTGGGAGACGGCTTGGATGCTGGAAAGAGAGGATGATCCTTTCGGGTCCCAGTCTTTCGTATCGGCGTAGGCCGACATCCGGGCCACGCCGCCGTATTTCGCGTCGCCGCCGGTCACTGGCGGTGCTTCGGTCGCAGCCATTGCCGTAGGCACTGGCGTGTTACCTACTGATGGCGCCGATGTCGGCGCTGCTGCCCGCGGCGTGGCCGTAGCCGACGATCCGCACGCAACGGCGACAATCAACAAGACCGCCGTCACTGTTAGCAGTAGGGTCCTTACGTTGAGTAGTCGGTGCCTCGACATGTAGCTTCCTCCATTAGTCATCTGGGGTCCACTCGCAGGAAATGACACCGTCCGCCCTACTTATGGGGCTTCGGCGTCTTACCTGACAAAGCCGGGTTTGAGACCTGCGGAATTCAATCATAAAACAGAATACTATTTATTTCGTTCGCAGAGTCGCGACAGTTTAGCCCAGATAGAATCGCAAGTCAAGCCAATTTGCACAATCGCCCAGATACGAACCCAAAGCGATGGCGGCAACCGGTTCCGGGCCAAATACCGTCTGTTCCAATCGATGGCCACCGTAGTTTACCAATGGCCAAGAAACCCGGCGCATCCGGCTTCGGCGTGTGCCCGGTGGGCCTGGGGGGATGGAGTTATGCGGCGGTCTTGCGGTACGGCTCCAACATCAAGCGGACATCGGTGTCTATATCAGCATCGACGAAGAAGGGCTCAAAGTCGGCGGCCCTGGTCCAGATCCTCGCCGTTTGCACCAGCGCGGCCCTTTCGACCGAGGCCGGCCAGCGGAGGATATTGATATCAGAATTGTCGGCGTGGGCCGCGGCAATGGAGCCGTTCAAGCCCCTGCTCACGGTTAGGTTGTTCCCTGAGATTCCAGTGACCAGCATCTGTTCCGTGCCGATCAAAACGGTTTCGCCGATATGGAACTGAGTCCCATCATCCACCGCCACCGTGGTCTTGGTGGTGGTCATGGAGGCGTCGTCAAGGTCGATCCCGCTGTCTTCGGAGAACTGAGCGTACCCCCAGACGCCGGATATCTGGAAATTCTGCTCGCCGGCTGCGAAGCCGTCGGCCTTGTTGCCGGCGGACCTGGCCTTCACCGCGGTGTATGGGCCGCCCCAATGCTGGGAGGGGGCGGCGTTATAGGGCTGTAGC
Organism: Chloroflexota bacterium; assembly: GCA_022570905.1. Classification (GTDB taxonomy): domain Bacteria; phylum Chloroflexota; class Dehalococcoidia; order Lucifugimonadales; family UBA3495; genus UBA9611. Next base: position 5,859 of record JACZYV010000066.1, on the reverse strand, counting down.
CAGTATTCGCTGGTGGCCCAGACCTCATTGAAGGAAAGGTCGCCGTTGTTGTCTTCTTTTAATGACGTCACGGAGATCAGGTCAGGCACCAGTAATTGCGCCGTTCCTCCGCCGTCGAAGACCAGGGTTTCGGTCCGGGGGTAGAAGTGCCGGTTGCAATAGTGGTCCACCCAATCGGACACGGACAATAATAGTTGAAACAACTCGTCATCGTCGCCCGTGCCGCCGGCTGGGTCCTTGAGCAGGCTGTCATCTTTCAGTTTAGTCAGGTCGCCGTAGAGTGAGCGGTATGCTTCTCTGGCCATGGGTCAGGGCTCCTCGGTGTAGTCGATGAAGATTCGCAGTGGCGTTGAGGGGGCGATCCCGCGGTGTCTTACGCTGATGGGTTCGTCTCTTAGTCCACGGGGCCCCTCGCGCCTGGCGAAAGTCCTGGTGCTGTCGCTGCCGATGTTGGGGACGGCCAGGATGTCTATCCCCTGGGATGGGACGGTGATCAGGTTGGGGGCGGTCCCAAAATAGACCTCCACCAGGAACCGCCCTTCTCCGGCGGTCTGGAGCATGCGCAGGCGCACCAAACGGATCCTGTAGCCGGGTCTTGGGGTTAGGACCGTGGCCCGGCCGGTGCCGGTTGGACCGGCCACCTCAGTGACCAGGAGCTTGTAGGGCCGCTGGCGCAGGACCACATTGTGGTTCTCCGGCCGCCCAGGGGCGATTCGCTTACCGGTCAAGATTCCTCGTCGTATTCGACCATGATCTTATGGACGGTGGTAGTGGCGGTCTTCCAGCGGCCGCTCAGCACCTCATTTCTCAAACCTCGGGGTCCCTCGCCGCGCTGGTAGGTGCGGGTCTCGTCGTCGTTCAGGTCGAGGATGTCCAGGGTATCGACGGCCTTTTCTGGGTTGATGGTGATGTTGGCGCCGGTCCCAAAATAGAGCTCGTAGAGGTGCCTCCCATCGGCTTGTTCCTGGATGCCGCGGACCCGGATGATCCGTATTCGCTTGCCTTTGGTGGGTGTCAGGACCGTGTTCCTGTTGGTGTTGGTGTTGGAGTCGTGGGCGCGTAGCTTGGGCGCGAACCTCCGGGGTCTGGGGCGGATGGGCGTTTTGCTTCTCACTTGAGTACCCGGCCGAATCCAGCGCCGCCCAGGACGCCGATGGACGTGAGTGCCGCCCTGAGGGCAGTGCCGTCGATGCCCAGGCTGAGGGCATAACCCTCCAACCCGGCGATGGCCAGGATCCCGGCCAAGGTCACCAAAGCCCAATTCCTGGCGGGCCAGTTCTTGGGCCGCGCTCCCGCCGGGTTGGGCGCGTGGGGGTTGGCGATGTGGGAGATCAGGGAGCGAAGCCTGAAGATGGTCAACGTATTTACTCCTAGTAGACTCGGGCTCTGCGTGCCGGTGTTTGGTCTCGGGGCTTAACTTACTCTTCAACCCCGAACACCATGCCGGACACGGTGCTGGTGGCGGTGACATCCAACTCCAGGGTATTGTCGGCGGCGGCCAAGGCCACGCCGTCGCCGATATCCGGGGAGTTGTGCACCCCGGCCGCCGCCAAAAGGGGCGTCTGGGCGATGACCGTGCCCGGCGTGCCGCTGTCCTGGAATTCCAGGGCCGCCCCGGCGGTGCTGGAAAGGGCCCAGCCGAGAAGCCGGACGGTTTTCCCGCTGGCCGGAGTCCAGACCGTGGCCGGCGTCCCGGCGGTGATGGCCACGGCGTCGATGACCTTGAAGGTAGCGGCGCGGTATTGGGCTCTGGTGATCAACCGTCCCCCCGAGTCGACCAGCAGGTAGACGTTGTCCCCGTCGGCCACTCCGGTGGGTGTGGCCCGGTACTTGGACCCCACCCGCGTCAGCCGGTCTTTGGTGTCTGCGGGGCTGTCATGGCGCCCGTCTGCATATCCCATCTTGAATCGATGCCCCTTTGGCTAATATCTGCGTTGGGCGTTGAGTGAACGGCCAGGAACCCCTTACGACAGAGGCACGTACTCAATGATGACTGTACCCACCAGGTTGGCGGCGTTCTGGGCTAGTATCTTGCCGGTCAAGTAGTCGTTGGTCCCACCGTTCTTGTCCCATTTGAGGGCTTCGCCTCCGTTGGTTCCGGCATCGTCGTGCCGGTCGGCAACGCCGGTCGCGTTGAGGTCTAGGCCGTCGATGATGCTGTCGCCGGTGCTGGTGGCGTCGGCGGCCACGTCCACATCCAATACCGAGCTGGCCGTGCCGCCTGCCGTGGTGATGTCCACGATGACGTTGGTCACGATGCAATCGACCCCTTCCGGGTTCTGGACCGCAAAGGCAAAGGCGTTGGCGTTGCCGGCGGCCAGGGCTTCCACGATGTAGCGTTTGGCGACGTAGACGATGCCACTCTGGTCGGGCGGAATCATGTTCTTAACGGCCTCGGGTACCGGGTCTTTTTGGCTTATAGTTGTCATATGTCCTCTCTGTTTTCCGGACGGTGATGTGTCCGGATTCGGAATGAATTGAGCAAGTTGCGGTCCGTGGGCCATGCTCGAATCAAGACCATGGCCCCATGGAAACGCGGCTGTGCCGCCTAGACGCCGGTTATGTTGTAGTGGAGGGCGGTGTGGGTGGCGGTCGACCGGCTGCCGGTGCGTTCTTGCAGTCCGATCCTGAAGCTGATCACCATGATGTTCTGCCGTTTCTGGGCGTCCCGCACGGTCTCGATGGTCAGTTCGCGCTTGAAGCCGACCCGCCACTGTGAGCGGTTCACGAGGAGCAGGCGCCCGGTGCTGGTGCCGTTGCCGGCGTCGGTCACCTTTCCGTCGGTGTCGGCCAGAACCATCTGCTCCGAAACGATCACCGGGATGCCTTCCACCGCGCCCAGTTGGCCGGTTAGTAAAGTCGCCTGGGGCCCGAACTTGTCCAGCGTGCGGAAATTGGACACGCTGAGTGACCTGATAAAGGTGTTCACGTCGGTGATATAGGCGGTCTCCGAAGGCCGCACGCCGTACCTGCCCAGCTTGGACCGGACCTCGTTGAACATGTCATCGGAGACGGCGGCGTTGTGGTCGGTGGCCTGCCCGGTGTTGTCCACCAACGGCAGGTGGAGCAGGCCGTCGAACCCCAGGAGCCACTGGCCCTTGCCGGCATCGGTGCTGGCGATGGTCGTGCCGTCGGCGTTGATGTTGTTGGTGGCCGTGGTGTCCCCGTTCAGGATCACGTCGTCGATGACCTCCCGGGCGTTCCGCATCAGGCTGCGCCGCAGTTCCTCCATCATGGCGATCACCGAGTCCTCATCCAGGTCGTAAGACCAAGGGACTTCGGCCACCAGTTCGTAGGCGGTTAGGGTCTGGCGGGCGGTGTTCAGACCGGTGCTCTTGGTGGCCACGTTCTCCGTTCCTGGGTACCAATTCACGTCACCCAGTTGCAGCGGGATCTGGAACGGATTGCTGGGCATCTGCACCGTGTTGAAAAGGGGCGCCACCGAGGTCTCCAGATTGACGTCGTCCCAGAGAGCCCGCGCCTCTTGGGTGTCCACCAATTCATCGCCGGTGCCCGGGGTGGTGGAGTCCATGGCCGCTTTCAGGTTCGACTGCCAGTCCTCCAACATCCGGGGATTGACCCCGGACGGCTCGCGCATCTGGGCGGTGAGCAGGCTGCGGACACAGGCCATGTCCAGGTGGTCCAGCCCGGCGTATTTGCCGAAGCCCACTCTGGACCGGCCGTCGCCGCCGTTACGCGAGAGAATGGCCCTTTTCTCTCCGTCCCGCCACATCTCCTGCACCTTGTTCAGCTGGGCCGAGATGCGGTCCATCTCCTCCTTCAGCGGAGGAATCTCTTTGTCTATCCGGGCGTCGTAAAACTCCCGGATCCCGGACAACTCCCGTTTGATCAGTTCCAAGTCTTGTGCCGCGATAGTCATATTCAACTCCTTGGTTCAGTTAGTAGATGGCGGGGTCAGTGGCCGATGCTTCTTCCAGACCGTCCGCCGGTTACGGTTGGTGAGCGTTGCTGGGGCGAAGAGCCTCCGGCGGCTACGGTTAGACCCGTCCGGAACGGAGGGCCGATATGATTTCCAAGACCTGATCAGCCGCCAGGTCCGTAGACCGGTCAGGAATCTGCATTCCCTTGGCGGAGTATTCCAGTTCGGCCACGGTCTCGGAGATGTCGCCGGCGAGCCTGGCCAGCTCATCTACCTGGGAAGCCAGCACCGGCCACAGGGCGGTCAATGGACTAAGGCCGGACCCGTCCGAACGGCGTAGGGCGCTCCGGTTGGCGGGGACCGGAACGGCACTGACCTCCAACAATTCCTGCTCCAGGAACCAGAGCCCCAGGAAAGCCCCAGTCTTTTCGTCCCTTCTTTCCTCAAAGCGCAGGGGCTTGAATCCCACAGACACCCCCAACTGGAACCCCGAGCGGTACAGAGATGCGATCTCCTGGGCGAATTCCGTGGGCGCGAATTCCATGTCGGCCAACAGCCGGTGGGGTTCCGTCCACATCTTGGCGGCCCGGCCGATGGCTGGGTGCCGGTAGTCGTGGGCCCAGAGTAAGACGGGGTTCTCCCGGTAGGCATCCAACACCCAGCCATCGGCGGAGATGACATCGCCGTGCCGGTCAACATCGTCGGTGGAGAGGACGAAGGTTATCGCCTGGTCTTGATCTTTATCCGAAGGAACTTCGATGTGGAAATCCTTCAACGGGCAATCTGAATCGAGGCTCGGGCGGGACTCGGATGCGACGGTCCATTTGGTGACCATCGGCGCATCACCGTCGCCACGGCTGAAAGCCTGTAACGATTCCAAAAGAATGCGGCGTTCCCGTCCAGACTCCTGGGTGCTAGTGGGCATCTTCACTCCTTAAGGGCATTCGAGTTGCTCGGGTGGTCCAGTTGTTCGTGCAATTAGAAAAGGGACAGACCGTGATGGGTCTGTCCCTCAGATTGGTTCCGGGTATTTGAATGTCTGGTTATTGGCGGGGCCCCGCCTTGCGGTTGGCCGTTACTTCACGTTGAAATTGAGTGTAGAAACGGGCTCTCCAGGGTGTCAACGCGGGCCTGACATCGGACTTGTACGTCCAGCTCCGCAAAGCGAGACCCAGAACAGGGAACACCCGCGCACAGTGACCGGGTCAAGTACCCCGTGGCGTTGACTGGGCATTTCAGAATGTGATAGCGTTGATTCATACATTTTTACGGTAGTTACCGTCGAAAAATCTTCCCGAGACAGTCTCCCAAGGAGAACAGGCAATGGAAGTTACGACCCTCGCCATCGAGAAACTCAAGGAAGTCATGGAAGAACAGGGTGAAGCTAACGGGTCGCTGCGGGTAGTCGCGATACCTGCCGAGGCAGGCGGACTCCAATATATGCTGACCATGGAAACCGAGTCCCAGGCCGACGACACGGTCATGTCCATGGAAGGAGTCAATTTCCTCATGGACTCCGACAGTGCGCCCTTCTTGGAAGAGGCGACGATCGACTACGTCGAGAACCTGGGCGGACAGGTTGGGTTTGTGATCAACAATCCCATGTTCGCCAGCGCTGGCGGCGGCTGCGGTAGTGGCTGCGGATGCGGCAGCGGCGGTGGCGGCGGTGGATGCGGCAGCGGCGGTGGCGGCGGTGGATGCGGATGTGGCAGCGGCGGTGGCGGCGGTGGATGCGGCGGTCACTAACCAACTACTAGGACAATTTAGTGAATCTGAATGGGCCTCGATTGATCGAGGCCCATTTTTTTGTTTGGTTGCGGCAACCGCCCCCACCCTAACCCTCCCCCGCAAGCGGGAGAGGGCACCAGTTGACTTTCGCGGGATTTATTCGCCCCAGCCAAGTGTCCCTTCTCCCTCGCAAGGGGGAAGGCTAGGATGGGGGAGCCCTGTTGGCCACATACAACCCTTGATGACAGAAA
>JACZYV010000214.1:0-3918 GCA_022570905.1 Chloroflexota bacterium | reverse complement strand
ACTATCTCGCCGTTGGTGGCCGCCAGTATTCTACAGGATCAGGCTGCCCAATTTTGCAGCCAAGCCACGCTACCAGTGTCAATCAACCTACCCGCGAAATTCTTTAGTGTGTGCATTGTTAGAGTAGGGTTGAACTACCCCAGTAACACGTGACGCCCGTTCTGGCGCCCGGCTAATCTACCGCAGCCGTTTCCGCACGGGCTCACAGAGTAACCCGCCACTGTCACAGATTGATATTGACCCCCAGCGCTCAGATACCGGCGTCTCTCGTTGTTAAACGCCTACTTCCCTTCCTTGGCCCACAAAGCCTCCAGGACGTTGCCTGGAGACATGGGCAGGACGCCCATGCGTACTCCCGTGGCATTGTGGATGGCATTTGCGACGGCGGCCATGGGAGGCACGATGCACACTTCACCCACCCCCCGGACGCCAAAGGGATGGCCCGGGTTGGCGACTTCCACGATCACGGTGTCGATCATCGGCAGGTCCAAGCTGGTGGGCATCCGGTAGTCCAGGAACGACGAGTTGGCCATCTCACCGGACTCGTTGTAGACGTACTCTTCGTTGAGCGCCCAGCCGATCCCCTGGGCGACGCCGCCCTGCAACTGCCCCTCCACGTAACTCGGATGGATGGCCTTTCCCACGTCCTGGAGAGCAGTGTAGCGAAGGATCTCCACTTTGCCTGTGTCTGGGTCCACTTCCACGTCTACGATGTGCACGGCAAAGGCGTTGCCCACGCCTGGCGGGTTGACGTTGCCCCGGCCTACCACTGGGCCGCCGGTGCCGACCAACCGGGCGGCAAGCTGCTTGAAGGTCAGTTTCAACTCCGGGTCCGACTTGTGGGAAGCTTCTCCGTTGACGAATTCCACGTCATCCAGATCGACGTCCCATATCCGTGCGGACCGCTGGAGGAGTTGCTGCTTGATATCCATGGCCGCTTCATAGCAGGCCCAGCCCGATTTAAAGGTCGCTCCGCTGCCGGCGGTCAAAGACGTGTACCCAACGGAGTCGGTGTCGCCTATTGACGGGTGGACATCCTCGGCGGGAATCCCCAGTACCTCCGCCACCTGCATCGCCATGGCTGCCCTACTTCCTCCGATGTCGGGCGAACCTTCGATCAGGCTAACCGTTCCATCGGCATTGACGCTGGCGGTGGCGCAAGCGGGCCCGGTCCCATTGAACCAGAAACCGGCCGCCACGCCACGGCCCCGGTTGGGGCCCTCAAGAGGCGTATTGTAATGCTCGGTCTGCATGGCTGCCGCCAAGGTTTCCTCGTAGCCCACGCGCTGCAACACCGGGCCGGGGATCCGGCGGCTTCCTTCTTTGGCGCCGTTCTTCGCCCGGAATTCCAAGGGGTCCATCCCCAGCTTTTCGCAGATCTCGTCGATGACCGATTCCGCGGCGAAGGCCGCGGCGGGCACGCCTGGCGCACGGTAAGCGGCCGCTTTTGGCTTGTTGACCACCACGTCGTATCCTTCGATTCTGCCATTCGCGATCTCGTACGGCGTCAGGACGCATTGGCAAGCCTGGTTGATCGGCGACCCGGGGAAACCACCGGCTTCGTAGATCATGGTGATGTCCGCGCCGGTTATCATTCCGTTATTATCGGCCCCTATCTTTACCCTGATCGAAGTGCCTGACGTCGGACCTGTCGCTTCGAATATCTCCGTGCGGCCCATGGAAATCTTGACCGGCCGCCCAGCTTTCTTGGAAAGAGCCGCGGCCACCGGCTCCAGGTAGATCACAGTCTTTCCTCCAAAGCCTCCGCCAATCTCCATGGGAATCACTTTGATCTCAGAGACAGGAATACCGAGAACCAGGCTGGTGAGGTCTCTGATCTGAAAGTGGCCCTGGCTGCTGCACCAGATGGTCAATTTTCCATCTTCTCCCCACATGGCAGTTGCAGAGTGCGGTTCGATGTAACCCTGGTGCACGGTAGCGGTCCGGAATTCCCTCTCCACGATGACATCAGCGTCCTTGAATCCCTGCTCGGTGTCTCCCAATTCGAAAATGAAGTGGTTGGAGATGTTGGTGGCTTTTCCAGTGTCATCGTCGTCACGCAGACCGCCGGGACGGATGTTCGGGTTCTCGGAGTTGGCCAGCCTCTCGTGCAAGATTGGGGCATCGCTTTTCATGGCTGCTTCCAGATCGACTGCGGCCGGTAGCACCTCGTAGTCCACATCGATCAAGGCAATGGCTTCTTCGGCCGCCTGGAGACTCGTCGCCGCCACCGCAGCCACGGCGTGCCCTCTGTACAAAGCCTTTTCGGCGGCCAAACAGTTATTGCTGATCCACTTGGGGTTGGCCATGGCGCCTTCACCCAAGTCCGCCACTTTACCGCTCGGCTGGGCGAAATCGGCGGAGGTTACCACGGCTTTCACACCGGGCAGGGCTAAGGCCCTACTTGGGTCTATGGATTTGATTCGAGCGTGAGCGTGGGGACTGCGCAGAATCTTCCCGTGGAGCAGCCGCGGGAGCGTCATGTCGGCGCTGTAGCGCGCCCGCCCGGTTACTTTGTCGTTGCCGTCGTGGCGAATGGGCCTGGTGCCCACCACGTCAAATTCTTCGTTGACCAGTACTACGTTGGAAGCCATTGCCGTCTCCTATCGGTCCAGCCGGTATTTTAGAGCCCCAGGATTTTAGCATATGACGTGGCTGGGATGCCGTGCGTGTGGCTAGACCGGAAAGACAGCGGAAGTAATTAATCGGCCGCATTTCTGCCGGTTTATCGCCATTCTTCATGAACAGGCCTGCGAATCGGAAACCGCCATATCCCGCGGCGGTTACCGGGGTCCACATCATGGCATCTCTATCGGCTTGAAAGACAATTTGGCCACCGGCGGGATCACCACGACCGTGGGTTCCAAGGTTTTGGCGAATCATATGCCGGAAGAGGACGCCGAGGTGGTAACGCGTTGCCGGAACGCTGGGGGCGATCTTTATCGGGAAGCGTGTATTTTGGTCTTCCAGTTCCAGATCCACTGATTTCATCGATTGTCCGAGCATAGACACGCTTCCGACCGGACGCCCTGAATAGAAGATCTAGTGGTGTTAATTAATCAGACGCCCCAGACTCAAAACGAGCCTGAGGCGTCTGAACCGTGTTTCTGGTGGAGACGGGGGAGAGTCGAATTCTCAGGCTCGAATCCATCTCCAATTAGCACCGGAATCTCAGATTCCCTTCGTGCCATTGCTCATGGATTATCCCGGCTCGCCGATGCGTTAGACGCCGGGTCTGGCTAACGGGCAAGTTGAGTACCACAATGCTGTGGGAGGATGACCCGTCGGCGTGGATCCAGACGTATCAAGTGAATGTTATCGGCACATACCTCTGTTGTCGTTCGGTTATCCCTATCATGTTGCAACAAGATTCGGGCAAGATAATCAATGTCAGCTCCAGTGGTGCCTACTCTAGGGACCCTCGGTTCGACCCTTTAAAGCCGGTGAGCAAATACCGCTATTCTTCGGCCTATCACTCTTCAAAAGCAGCCCAAACTCACCTAACCGAATATCTTTCTTACCAGCTTTCGGGAAAGAATATCCAGGTCAATGCGATGCAGCCGGCCGGATTTACTCGAGGGTTAGCGGAGATACGAGAAAGGATGGAAGAGCTCGGAGAAACGGAGTTCGTACAACGCATTTCTGGCGTGGAGGCTGGTGGGCCGGCCTTAACCGAACGATCTGCGGAGCTGGCGGTGATCAGCGACAATTACTTTTGCCGGTAGACGACAACTAGAATTGCCGGTTTTGCCTAACCGGAGGAAATAGGCGACCATCCCCCGTGAAGTGTCGGTGGGAGGTGTGGATGGTCACAGGTAAGCAAGTTCGTCTACTGAGGCAAAAGCTTATGCAAGGAAAAACTCAAGAAGCAGCGGCCGCCGCCGCCGGGATGAGCGTTCGCAGCGCCCGCACCTGGCA
>JACZYV010000213.1:0-3940 GCA_022570905.1 Chloroflexota bacterium | reverse complement strand
GGATTCAGGGCCGCGACGGCGACCTTAGGGTTCTTGAAACCGAACTTTACGAAGCTCTCGTGGGTAAGCTTCAGATAATCGAGGATCCGGTCTTTCTTGACCAGGTCGCAGGCCAAGCGCAGGGACCGGTGGGTGCTCAGGTGGACCACCCGCAGGTTCTTGGACATCAGCATGGTGGCCACCAGCTTGGACTTGGACAGTTCCTGCAGCAGTTCCATATGACCGATCGATTGGTAACCCGCCAGGCTGGCCGCTTCTTTATTCAACGGCGCCGTGGCCAAGGCATCGACCACACCGGCCAGGGCCAGCTCTCCGGCCTTGGTCACCCATTCCATGGCCGCCTTGCCGCAGGTGGGGTTGATCTCCCCCACGGTGATATCTTCAGGGTTCAGGTTGTGGATGTCCACAACGTCGATGGTCCCCGGCTCCAGCCCGGAGACCGTTAGGTCGCCGGCCTCTTTGATCTTTACCGGAAGTCCCGTTAGAGACGCCGCCTGCTCCATGGCGTAGACATTGCCCACCACCAGCGGGCGGCAGGTGGCGTACACCCGGGGGTCGGCCATGGCCTTCACCACGACCTCCGGGCCGATGCCGCAGGGGTCGCCCATGGTGATTGCTATGGCCGGTTTTTTCGCGGATTGTTCTCCTGAGTTTTCTACCGAAGCCATTTTGTTTTCCCTCAGCCCAAACAATGGGCGCAGATAGCAGCCGAAACGGCTGTCTGACGAATATCGATGGATTTTGAAGGGTTATGTAATTAAGAGGCCCAGACGCGCCGGAATTATAGCACTGGCAGGGTTTTATCCCCCTTATTTGTGTGGTATGGTTGGTTCTCTTCGGTTTAATGAGACCCAAAAAAGAGCCCCCGGCATTGGCCGCCGGGGGCTCTGGGAAGGCAGCCAGGCTGGTACAGGAACCGCACCACACATGAGACTCGATTAGCCGCAGCAGCAGTCGGCCTCCACACAACCCACCCCGCACCAGCCAGGCCTGCCCGATATGTCTTTTAAGGTCCTTTGGCTTTAATATTCCCTCTGGCTATCTCTACTTACGCTGCGTTTTCGGCGCCTACTCGCACTTATTCCAACCGCACGCGACGCACTTCATGCATCCTTCTTCAAATATGACCGGGGTATTGCACTCCGGGCATTTGCGGGCGTTCAAGATCTCTTTGGCGTGCCCGTTGCCATTCCCGTTTCCGTTGGCGATGACCTGAGGCGTGAACTTCAACTGCACCTCACTGGGGCTTCTGGACTCATCGCGGCCACCGGTGGTGTGGCGTTCCAACGCCAGGGCCACCGCATCGGGGCCGGAGCGGACCAGGGTGCCGTCGTCCCACGCCGGGCAGCAGGTGATTCCCCGCAGTTGATCTATGACTGTGGCCGGCTCGATGCCGGAGCGAAGGGCCAGGGACACCAGCCGGGATATCGCTTCCAGTTGGGCCGAATCGCAGCCACCGGCCTTCCCCAGGTTTCCGAATAATTCGAAGGGTTTATCCGCCTCATCGAAGTTGATGGTCACGTACATATTGCCGTGGCCGGTGCGCACCCGTTCGGTGACTCCACGTATCGACTGGGGCCGCTGGCGAGGGGTCAGGATATCGCCGACTTCCGTGTCTTTCTGAGCGCTGCCTCCGGTGCTGAGCACCTGACCGTCCTTGCTGCCGTCGCGGTAGACCGTGATGCCCTTGCAGCCCAACTCATAGGCCAGCATGTAGGCCCCGGCTATCTCTTCCACGGTGGCGTCGTTGGGGAAGTTGATGGTCTTTGAAACGGAGTTGTCGACGAATTTTTGCACCGCGCCCTGCATCTTCACGTGCCAATCGGGAGCGATGTCATGGGAAACCCGGAAGACGTCCTTGACCCATTCGGGGATGTCCAGGTTCTCCAGGCTGCCGGTCTTGGCCAGGTCTTCCATCAGTTCTTCGGAGTAGAACCCTTCCTGCCGGGCGACTGCCTCGAAGTATGGGTTGCCCTCCACCAGTTTGGTGTTGTCCATGACGTTGCGCACGTAGCTCAGGGCGAACAGGGGCTCGATGCCGCTGGAGGCCCCGGCGATGATGCTGATGGTGCCGGTGGGCGCGATGGTGGTCGGGGCCGAATTGCGCATGGGGCGCACGCCGCCGCTCGTTCCGGGCCGGTTGTAGATACTGCCATCCCAAGCCGGGAACGATCCCCTTAGTTGGGCCAGTTCCGAGGACGCATGATTGGTCCGCTCTTGGATGTGTTGCATCAGGTCTTCCGCCATCTGCAACGCCTCGTCCGAGTCGTACCGGACCCCCATCTGTATGAGCAAGTCTGAGAAACCCATGACGCCGAGTCCGATGCGCCGGGTCTTCCTGCTCATCTCCGCGATCTCGGGTATGGGATAGTTGTTCATGTCGATGACGTTGTCCAACATATGGACGGCGATATCGATGGTCTCGTCCAGCCGTTCCCAGTTCATCACGGTATCGCCTTCGGCGATGGTCACCATCCGGGCGACATTGATGGATGCCAGGTTGCAGGACTCGTGGGGCAGCAGGGGCTGCTCGCCGCACGGATTGGTGCTTTCAATCTCGCCCAACTGGGGATTAGGGTTGTCCCGGTTGATCAGGTCCAGGAAGATCAGCCCCGGATCGCCGGTCTTCCAGGCCATGTTGGTCAGCAGGTCGAATATCTCTTTGGCGTTGCGCTGGCCGGTGACCTTCTTGGTGCGTGGGTTGATCAGGTCATACTCCTGATTGGCCTTGACCCGTTCCATGAAGTCGCTGTTCACGGCGACCGATATATTGAAGTTGCTCAGGTTCTTGCCGTCTTCCTTGGCCGTGATGAACTTCTCCACGTCCGGATGATCGACGTTTAAGATGCCCATGTTGGCGCCGCGGCGGGTGCCGCCCTGTTTCACCACGTCGGTGGCGGCGTCGAAGGCGCGTATGAAGCTGACCGGACCGCTGGCGATGCCGCCGGTGGACCCGACCACGTCGCCCTCCGGCCGGAGACGGTTGAAGGAGAACCCGGTCCCGCCGCCGCTCTTGTGGATCAGGGCGGTCTGCTTAACCTTGTCGAAGATGGAGTCCAGGGCATCATCAATGGGCAGCACGAAGCACGCCGACAACTGCTGGAGCTCCCGTCCGGCGTTCATCAGGGTGGGGGAGTTGGGCAGGAGTTCCAAGCGCTGCATCGCCAGGAAGAACTTGTCCTCGGTGGCTTGCCGCTCATCTTCGCTGGCGCCGTAGTTCTCGTCCGCCAGGGAAAGGTTCTTGGCTACCCGGCGGAACATGCCCACCGAGTCTTCCAGGATATTGCCCTCCCGGTCCTTGGAGAGATACCGCCGCTCCAGCACTACATTGGCGTTGGCGGTCAACTCCGTGGTCCGTTCGTTGGTCTGTTGGGCTATCCCAGCGGCCTCCAGGGCCGTTGCTATGCGCCGGCGTCTTTCCTGAGTGTCTGGGTCCGTCCCAGTCTGTGTTCCTGTTCCTCGATGAGTGGCGGTCATTTCGATGTTCCTCTTTAGTGTCGCTCCGGCGAAAGCCGGAATCCCGGCGCCCTCGCTGGCCCTTATTTGTAGCATCCTATGTCCGGATTTTCGCCACCGAAATGTCACCCCTAACAGGGTAGTGACAATGCTCTCAGGTGGGGGATTCCCGGTGCGGAAAACTTCCTGAATTATACCATATATAGGGGTCTAGGTTATGTCCTATACCACAACATGATGTGGTTGGTGTTTCCCGAACTACAAAAGGTGGTAGGCGAATTCTACTTCCGGCATTTGGGGGAAGTCAATAGAATTTCGGGGAAAAATAGGGGCCGAAAACATCAATTATCCTGAGTTTGGTCTGGCGTTTTTGGGAGCGGAATGTGCGGAGAAGATGGCAGAAAATCGGAGGCCAGGTTTTTCTGAAATCTGGGGGAGAAGGGGGAAGATTGCCGATTTTCCGGTGGGGTCCGGGCCGGCAGAC
>JACZYV010000065.1:0-14700 GCA_022570905.1 Chloroflexota bacterium | reverse complement strand
ATGGGGCCGGCCGGCTGCTCTACGGCACCGACCATCCCTTCTCCCACTTCAATGAGTACAACGCGATGGTGGACAACCTGGAATGCTCCGATGCCGAACGCGAACTGATCAACCACGGCAACGCGGAGAAGCTGCTGGGGCTTTAGCTGTCAGCTAACAGCCATCAGCTATCAGGGGGATTTCCGCCCCAGAGCGCGACGACAAACCATGATCGCTTCAACCACTAACATACTGTCGGCACAGCAAAGAGATTCTTTCCCGACGCGTCGGAACCTCAGAATGACAAGGCGGCGGTAAAGGGGGACCGAGGGGGATTTCGCCCGCAACCACCCAAACCCAAAAAAGCTGAACGCTGAAAGCTGAGAGCTGTCAGCTTCGCCCCGAAGGAGCGATATGAATCTGAGAGATTCCGTCATCATCGTCACCGGCTCGGCCACCGGGCTCGGCGCGGCCATCGTGAAACAGTTGGCGGCCAAAGAGGCGCGGGTGGTCATCAATTACACCAAGAGCGAGAAAGAGGCCCACGATACCGAGGCCGCCTGCGATTATCTGGGCGCGGAGTCCTTGTTATGTAAAGCGGACGTGTCGGTGGACGAAGACTGCCGCCGCATGGCCGCCGAGGCCGTGGAGAAGTGGGGCCGCATCGACGGGCTGGTCAACAACGCCGCCCGGTCGGTCTTCGCCGACTCCAAGGACCTGGAAGCCCTTTCCGCCCAGCAGTTCATGGACGTCTACTCGGTGAACGTGGTGGGCGCCTACCAGATGACCCGGGCGGTTGCGCCCCACATCAAGGCCCAAGGCGACGGTTCCATCGTCAACGTGTCGTCCATATCCGCCCTCACCGGCGCCGGCAGCTCCATCGCCTATGTGGCCTCCAAGGGCGCGTTGAACACCATGACCACCGCCCTGGCCCGCGCGCTGGCCCCGGAGATACGGGTCAACGCCGTCCTGCCCGGCGCATTTCCATCCCGCTGGTGGTCCGAGGGCTTGGGCGAACAAGGCGCTAAAACCCTCTTCGAGAAATTCACGGACCAGGTCCCATTACAGGCGGTCGCCGATGTGGATTCAGTCGCCAAGACCGTGGTCTGGCTGCTGGAAGACGCCGGCTACATCACCGGCGAGATGATCAAGATAGACTCAGGCATGCACCTGCTGGGGTTCCAGCCGTGATATACGAAGCGCCAATCGCCGCCGGAATACCTGCGATAAACCTACACCGCACTTAAGGAGAAAAGAAACATGGGACCCAAACTCGTTGATTACCTGAAGTACGAAGCCGAAGACACCGGTATCGCCTGGATCACCTTCAACCGGCCCGAACGCCGCAACGCCCTGATGGGTAACTCCCAAGAGAACTCCACCGTGGCCAAGGTGGGCGAATACATGCGGGCGGCCGACGACGACCCGGACATCCGCGTGATCGTGCTCACCGGCGAGGGCCAGGGGTTCTGCTCCGGGGCCGACATGCGCCGGGACAACGACCCGTCGGTGCTGGGCGAGAACTTCGTGGGCAACCGGGACCACACCGAAGGTCCGGACCTGACCCGCCAGCACTTCTACCACGGGTTCACCCAGTTGCACCGGGACATATCATTGATCCGCAAGCCGACCATCGCCATGATCAACGGCGCGGCGGTGGGCTCCGGCATGGACATGGCCCTGCACTGCGACATCCGCGTCGGCTGCGAGAACACCCGCTTCGTCGGCTACCACCAACTGGGCCAGATCTTCGAGAACGGCGGCAGCTATTACCTGCCCAAGATGGCCGGACTGGGCCGGGCCCTGGAGTTTGCCTATACCGGGCAGCTCGACGCCGAACGGGCCTACCAGTGGGGCCTGCTCAACTACCTGGTGGACTCCAGCGAGTTGGAGCAGACCACCCGTGACCTGTGCGGCCGCATCATGCGGGTGCCGCCCATGGTGCAGTGGGTCAGCAAGAAGATCATGCGCACGGCCATGGACACCACCCTGGAGAACACCATGGTGCTCACCTCCAACGCCGGCGGCATCCTGAGCGGGTCGGAAGACGCCGAGGAGGCGCGGTTGGCCTTCCTGGAAAAACGGGCCCCCATCTTCAAGGGACGTTAGCCCCAGCACCTAGACCAGACCCGCCGGCGGTTACTCCATGGCTGAACCATCCCGGCTGACCGGCCCGGGATGCCGCTTAATATTCCACGGCATTTAGAGAATCCCGTTTTTCGGGAAAGCAGTCTGACCCTGGAGATTCAGGTTTGAAGGGTGTTTCTATTGGGGATGCTCTTGAAGCGAAACTTATTCAGATTTGTGGTCGTGGGTATTGCGGCCGGCGCTCTGATCACGGCGGTCTGCTGGCCCACCGGCAGCCGCGGAGTGGGCGCCAAGGCCCCTGATTTCCAGGTCATCGCCAACTGGATCAACTCCCGGCCTCTAACCATGGAAGAATTGCGAGGCCGGGTGGTGCTGGTCGATTTCTGGACCTACACCTGCGTCAACTGCATCCGCACCATGCCATACCTGAAGGACTGGCACGCCAAGTACGCTTCCCAGGGGTTGGTGATCGTCGGGGTTCACTCTCCCGAGTTCGAATTTGAAAAACTGACTGAAAACGTGACCGAGAACGCCCGGGATTTCGGCCTGGAATACCCCATCGCCCAAGATAACGAATTCGAGACGTGGCGGGCTTACCGCAACCGGTATTGGCCGGCCAAATACCTGGTGGACCAAGAGGGCGTGATCCGCTACACCCATTTCGGTGAAGGCGCGTACGGCAAAACCGAGCAATGGATACGACGGCTCTTGGAAGAGACGGGCGCCGATTTATCAAGTGTGCCCGAAGGACTTCAGGCTGGCGCATCCCAGATTACCGCATTGGCAAGTCCATCCCGGGTCACCAGAGAGCTATACGGCGGGACGAAAAGAAACAGACAGCCCGGCGGCAGCTACGCGGCCCAGATCCAGTATTACCAGGGTGGGACTAGGGTCATAGATTACCAGGACCCGGGAAGCCACCAGAACCATCGGTTCTATCTCCAAGGGCCTTGGTACAACGGTAGTGAAGCGGTCCGGCACGCCAGGAAGACCGAAAACTACGAGGACTACATCGCGCTGAAGTTCACCGCGACCAGCGTCAACGCGGTGATTAACCCGGAGAAGCCCGAGCCCTTCGAAGTGCGGGTAACCTTAGACGGACGCCCTTTGGACCCGTCGGAGGCAGGCGCCGATCTGATCGTGGCTGATGGGCGGAGTTACTTCACGGTAAACGGCGGCCGGCTGTACCAGGTAGTGGCCCTGCCTGAGTACGGGGAGCACGAACTGAAGCTCAGTTCCAACTCAGACGATTTCGCCCTTTTCGCGTTCACCTTCGGCGCGAATTCTCAAGGGCCATAGCCGGGTGGCGGTAGGGCTCGTTCATTTTCACTCTGTCTTGATTCACATTCCGGATATTTCCGCCGCTCTCGATTAGCGTCCCGCCGGTTACCGGCCAAGCGATTTCCCACGGAATCGCGGCTCAAGAGGAATTGGACGAAATACGAAGGGATGCCGCCCAGAGGCATGGCCAAACCGGAGTATTTGCCGGCCACGCGATGGGCGAGACCATCGGCCGCAAGCCTTGGTCTTTCGCCACCGGACGCTTCCGCCCATCAAGGTTAGTTATCAGCTTTATAGATTCGTGGGAGTCCAAGATATTGGTACAATGCATCGGACTAGATACCCCGTACCATATCCGCGAAAACACCGGACAAACTAGGTCTAGCAGTTATGAGCGCACGATCTAAAACCGATGGACCGGCCACGATAGGACCGCCTAAGGTGGTGATTCTGGGCGGCGGATACGGCGGGATCTACACCGCGCTTAAACTGCAAAAAGCGGCCCGCCGCGGCCGTATCCATCTCTCTTTGATCAGCGAAGAGAACTATTTCTTGGCCCATCCCATGCTGGCGGAGGTGGTCTCTGGCAGCATCGAACCACCCCACATCGTGAACCCCATCAGGCGGATGTTGCCCCACGTCCACTTCCACCAGGCCCGGATCCAAGCCGTCGAAGTCGAGAGCCGCACCGTTGTCATCAACCACGGAGGAAGCTCCACCAATCACCGGGTCCCATATGACCACCTGGTGATCGCCGTCGGCAGCCGCACCGACCTATCCCGGCTGCCGGGCATGGCGGAACACGCCTTTCCGTTCAAGACCCTGGGCGACGCCTTCTTTCTGCGCAACCAGTTGATCAGCGTTTTGGAGGAGGCTGAGGTTGAAACCGACCCTCAAGCCAAAAAAGAGTTACTGACTTTTGTGGTGGCGGGGGGCGGCTACACCGGAGTCGAGGTGGCCTCCGAGATCAATTCTTTCACCAGGGAGGCGGCCAAAAGCTACCGCCAGATAGACCCAGCCGAGATCAAGGTGATCCTGCTGCACCGCGGAAGCCGGATACTGCCCGTGCTTCCGGATAAATTGGCTGAATTCAGCCACCGGGTGATGGAGCGCCGGGGTGTGGAGGTACGCATCGGCACCTCCATCACAGAAGCCACGGCCCAGAGCGCGATATTAGGCGATGGCGAATCGATCGCAACCAGGACGTTGGTGGTGGCGTTGGGCGCGGCCCCCAACCCGTTGCTGGCCGCGTTGCCGGGCGAAAAAGGAACCAGAGGCCGCCTGTTGGTGGACGAGACCCTGTCGGTCCCGGACTGTCCGGGGATCTGGGCCGTGGGCGATTGCGCCGCCGTGCCCGACGTTCACACCGGCGAGACCTGTCCGCCCACGGCCCAATACGCCATCCGGCAGGCCAAGCACCTGGCCGGGAATATCTTGGCGGCCGTCAACGGAAAGACCTTGCGGCCATTTTCGCACCGAAATCTGGGCGTTTTTGTTCCGCTGGGCCGGTTCTCCGGGGCCGCCGAGGTGTTGGGCCTCAAGGTATCGGGGTTCTTGGCCTGGTTTCTTTACCGGTCCTTTTACCTGTACCAACTCCCTCGGTTGGAACGCAAGGTCCGGGTGATGACGGATTGGACGTTGGAGTTGTTCTTTCACCGGGACATCGTGCAGATGGACATCGCCAGGAGCCAGGGAATCTCACGGGCCCACTACGAACCGGGCCAGACCATATACCGGCAGGGGGAATTGGCCCGCAACTTCTATACCATCTTGGCCGGCCAGGTGCAGGTGGTGCGCACTGACAACGGCACGGAATCACCGGTGGCCACCCTGGGCGTGGGTGAATACTTTGGCGAGGTGTCTCTGCTGCAGGGCAGCCGGCATACCGCATCGGTGCGGGCCGTGTCCACCACCGACCTGCTGGTGATGAGCGGCCCCGATTTCAAGGCCCTGGCCGCCTCCTCCACCCAATTTTCGGAAACGCTCGCCGATGTGATGCAGCGGCGGCTATCCAATAAGCCCGATGCCGAATCTGCAACCGGCCCGGCAGACAATTGATTCGGAAAGGAATCCGATTGGTCCAACTCCATTGGCCCGGAGGGTGCTATGACAGCAGTCATGCCGTTGCTGACACGCCTGGCACGTGGCTGGCTGTGCCCTGCTAAGTGAGGTCAGGCCGGTGAACTGCCCAGGAGTCATTGCTAAGGCCGGCAAGGAAATCTAAGATACCGGATGGTACTCGAGGAAAGGAGCGGCCATGACCAGCGACCAGACAACAACGGTATTAAACCCAGCGGCCGAAGGGACCGTCGCTAGCGAGAGATTGGCCCCACGCCTCAGCGGCCTAAAAGGGGTGACGGTCGGCCTGATCGATAACCACAAAGGCAATGCCGATATCTACTTGGAAGAGTTGGCCGAACTTTTGAAAGAACAGTTCGGCGTGGCCCAGGTGATCAACTATAGAAAGGACAGCCAGAGCATCCCCGCTCCGGCGGAGGTATTGGACGATCTGGCGTCCCGGTGCCAGGCCATCATCCACGCCGTGGCCGATTGAGGCTCCTGTACAGCGTGGGGTCTCCACGACGGAATCGAAGCGGAAAAGAGAGGAGTGCCCGCGGTGACGGTCATCACCACCGCGTTCACCAAAGCAGCCGAATTACGGGCCAGGGCCCTGGGTCTACCGGAACACCCGGTGGTGGTTATCGGCCATCCCATCGCCAACAAATCGAGTGAATATATCAGAGACCAGGCACGCGGCAGTGTACAGAAGATCGTGGACGGGTTGACCTCAGCCACCGGCGGGGGCCGGAATGGCTGAATCCCTACCCGAATCAGACGAGCTCGCCAGCCGGCTGGAATTAGCCGGTTCAGTCGCCCGGATCAACGACTATTTCCACCAACAGGGCTGGACCGACGGTCTGCCGGTCATACCGCCCACTGAAGACCTGGTCTTGGAGATGCTTGAGGCCAGCCCCCTTCCCGCCAAGGGAGTCTTGGGTGTTTTCCCGCCCCTGAACGGGACCGCCACCGTGGAAAAGGTGGCCATCAACTCGGTCATGGCCGGCTGCACGCCCGATTATTTTCCCGTGGTATTGGCCGCCGTGAAAGCAGTGCTGCAACCCCAGTTCAACGTTGGCTCCATCACCACCACGACCGGCGGCGCCGCTCCGGTTGTCATCGTATCGGGATCAGTGGCCACGGCCCTGGGCATCCATGGCGGCACCGCCGTGTTCGGCTCCGGCCACCGGGCCAACGCCACCATCGGCCGCGCCCTGCGGTTGACCATGCGTAATCTGGGCGGGGCCACCGCCGATACCATGGAGAAGTCCACGCAAGGGTGGCCTGGTAAATACACCATGTGTTTCGCCGAGAACCAAGAGGCCAACCCTTGGGAGCCGTTGCACGTGGACCTGGGATATCCCGCGGGCGCTAGCACCGTAACCGTGGTGGCGGCCAGGGGTATCCACACGGTGGCGGAGGACACGCAAAAAACGGGCGAGGGGGTCCTAGAAACCCTGGTCAGTTCCATGAAGAACGCGGGAATCTCGGGCTACTCCTATCAGAGTAGAGGGGCTTCGCCGGTGATCGTGCTGGGACCGGAGCATGCCCGTGAGATCGCCGCCGACGGGTACAGCCGGCGGGATGTCCGCGAGTATCTGTTTCAGAATGCCCGGATGCCTTTCGGAGAGGTGAAAGACCGGGGGCACTACGGCGCCCGCTCCTGGCCCGCCGAATATGAGGGTCAAAGCGATGACTTTATGCTTCCGCTGGTTATGGACCCGGACAAATTTATCCTGGTGGTAGCCGGTGGAGACGGGCGTCATTCTTCCTGGTTCCCAGCCTGGTCGGCCACTCAGGTGGCCACCGAAGTTATCGGCTGACGGAATCACCGCCCCTCGGTATTTCAGGACAATCTGGCCAGACCCATCTGATCTACGCCGGGTTGCCGCTTGCTTTTCACTGCTTTCTGCCGAGGGTCCGGTCCAAGTTGAAGGCGGCGCTGATCAAGGCCAGGTGAGTGAACGCCTGGGGGAAGTTTCCCAAGGCTTCGCCGCTGGTCCCGATCTGCTCGGAATACAGTCCCAGGTGGTTGGCGTAGCTGAGCATCTTTTCAAACATCAACCGCGCTTTGTTGAGCCATTTCCGGTCGGCCTGCCCGGCGCGGGTCATTGCCTCCACCAGCCAGAAAGTGCAGATATTGAAACTCCCTTCTTCACCAGATAACCCATCGTCGGTCTTGTTGACGTCATACCGGTATACCAGGCTGTTTGACACCAACCCACCTTCAGCCGGTGAGCGGTCGATCGCCTCCAGAGTCTTGAGCATTCTGGGGTCGGTTGGCGACATGAAGAAGACCAACGGCATGATCAGATTGGAGGCGTCGAGGGTGTCGCTGCCATAGGACTGCACGAACGCCTGCCGGTCTTCGCTCCAGCCCTTTTCCATGATCTCCTCGTAGATCTCATCGCGGGCTGCGAGCCACCGCGCCCGGTCGGCGGGGAACGAACGTTTGTCCGCCAGCCGGATGGCCCGGTCGATGGCGACCCAGCACATGAGCTTGGAGTAAACAAAGTGCTTCTGCCCGCCCCGGACCTCCCAGATGCCCTCGTCGGTGCGCTTCCAGTTGTCCACCACCCAGTCGGTCAGCCGGCTCAGGTGGGTCCAAAAATCGTAGGAGATGGGTGTCCCGTATTTGTTGTAGAGGTACACCGAGTCCATCAGCTCGCCGTAGATATCCAACTGGAGCTGGTTGTAAGCGCCGTTCCCCACCCTGACCGGACTGGACTTTTTATAGCCCTCCAGGTGGGTTAGCGTCTCCTCTTTCAACTCGTGGCGGCCGTCGATGCCGTACATGATCTGAAGGGAGCCGTCAGCGTCGGCCTCGGCCGCCCGGGCCTCGATCCAACCCATGAACTTGGCGGCTTCTTGGGTGAACCCGATACGCAAAAGGGCGTACAGAGTAAAGGCGGCATCCCGGATCCAGGTGTAGCGGTAGTCCCAGTTGCGTTCGCCGCCGATGCCCTCGGGCAGACTGCAGGTGGGAGCCGCCACGATGGCGCCGGTGGGCTCGTAGGTGAGAAGTTTGAGCACCAGGGCCGACCGTTCCACCATCTCCCGCCACCGGCCCCGGTAGGTGGACTGAGATAGCCAGTTCCGCCAATAATCCACGGTTTCCTCAAAAAGGTGCTCACTCTCCTCCTCGGAAAACCTGGAGCCCATCTCCGCGTCGTCTTCCACCCCTGCGATGGAGAAAGTGACCGTCTCGCCTTCCTTGAGCGTGAAGTCGCAGACCACCCCACTGCCCTGCTGGACCAAAGGCACGGTAGTGGCAAGCTGGATCTTGATGCTCGGCGATGAAAACAGCGCGCCGGACTCGTTCATCTGGACCTCGTGCTCGTCCCGGGCATAATTTGTGGCCGGGAAGCACTCCATGCGGAGCGCCATGGTCCCCCGGACTATGCTTACCCTCCGGACCAATATATTGACCTCATGCTCGTGGCCGTGAAAATCCACGGGCATGAAGTCGATGACTTCGGCGACTCCGTCATGGGAGAGAAACCGGGTGATTAAAACGTTGGTCTCCGGCCAGTAGAGTTGTTTGTGGGTCGCACCACCTTCCTGGGCCGGTGCGATCTTGAAATGCCCTCCCTTGTTCTCGTCGAGGATGGCGCAAAAGATGCTGGGCGAGTCGAACTTAGGGCAGCAGAACCAATCGATCGATCCGTTGATGCCGACCAGCGCGACGGTGCGCATGTTTCCTACTATTCCGTAGTTTTCGATGGGCTGGTAAGCCAAGATGTCCTCCTCATATAGGCCGGCGGCGGCTCGACTCTACCTTATCAGTATGGCAGGCCGGCGCAATGTGCCCACGGGCAGGTCTACGTCCAGTTCCGGCCACGAACCGGTGCGGGTCAGGATTTCCGGGCCACCGGGGGAGAGCAGGAACGTGTCCTCAGATTTGGCGCCGGTGATGGAAGGATTCCAGGTCAGCGCTTGATCGTGCTGGAGGCGGTAGGTAGCTTCGGGAGTGCCGAATATCTCCCGGCCGGCATAGCCGGTGAGGCCGCCTTGGTGATGCAGCTCCCACTCTTGGGGGAATCCTTCCAAGGCGTACTGTTCGATGGCCCTAGTTACCACTTCGCCCAAGGTAACCCCCGCCTGGCTCTCAAGGATATATCTGGCGTCCACCGCGGCCACGGACCGGTGGCGCGCCAGCAGGCCGGGGTCCACTGGTCCCAAGGATACCAGGCGTGTCAGGGATATGTGCAGACCCTGGCGGCGGCCGGTCAGAGCTATCAGCATGGTTTTTCGGACCGGGTTTTCGGTGGGTAAAGGATGGCGGTAGCGGGCGATGCGCTCGTCTCCGCCCACCAGGTTCACCAGTGGCAGGATATTCCGCTTCCGGCACGCATGCGCCAGCGCGGCCGCGATAGCCAGTTCGGAGTCGCCCGGTGCGAAACTGAGACAAACCGCTTCCACCGCCTGGGCAGCCTCCTGCCCCAAACGCCGGTAACGCTCTATCTCCGGTGGCAACATGGTGTAGCGGAGTTCAGTAAAACCATCCGGGACTTTCGGCAGACCAAAGGAACCCAAGTCGGATACGGCCTTGGCCAGATCGCATAGTTTACCTGTTTCTTCGATGGCGCCATTTTGACGGTGCCAAGGCCAGGTGACCGCCTCAAATGGCAGACCGGCTACTTCTTCATCTTGCAGCCGGCGCGCTTCTATATTATTGGTCAGCAGATAAGCCCGGTCCGGTACGACCAGTAGATACGCCTCTCCGGCGGCGTCTCCCACGTATACGTAATTTTCGCCGCCGCCGGTCAACCAGGCAAAGTTGGCCTGGGAGTTTAGCAGCAGCGCCTCCAACTCGTTGCGCTGGAGCCACGCCCGCACCGACTCTAGTTTTTTCTGGACCTCATCAAATCTGTTCATCGGTATGTTCGGCTGGTGCTAGCGCAGCCGGATGATCTCGCCTTTTGCAAAGATATTGCCCACCGTCAGACCCAGGTTACGACCGGAATACAGCGACGGTGGCACTCCGATATCGGCCAGGTATAACTCACCAACTTGGGCCGCTACGGCGGGCCCGCGCAAACCTTCTTTGGGCAGGGCCAGGGCCATGGTCGCCGTGGCCTTGATGGCTGGGTCGGAGACGACGCCTGTGGTGGTGTCCACGCCGGACGGCGCGTCCAAGGACAAGATCGGCACGCCCTGCCCGTTGGCCCACCGGATCATGCCAGCGGCGGTGCCTCGCGGAGCGCCGTCCAGGCTATACCCGATCACCCCATCGACGACCAGGTCTGGGAGTTCACTGTTGTCCAGGTCACCGGCTGGGGAGACAGCCACCTGCATCCGGCGGAGTATCTCCAACTGGTGCGCTGGGACCGGAGTGAAGTCCTGGTCAGGCCGCGTGACGAACACCCTCACGTCCGCGCCATGGTTATGCAGCCACCGGGCACAGACCAAGGAACCACCACCGTTGCCTCCGGAGCCGGCCAGGACCGTTACTTTTCTCCCTTGAGGGTTGCCGTCAAAAAATCGTTTGCGGGCCAGGTCTGCCAGGTGCCGCCCGGCGTTCTCCATCATCTGGACCAGACCTATTTTGAAGTCATCTATCATCGCCCGGTCCACCTCCCGCATCTGGGCGGTGGTCAGATACGGTACCTCCCCCGTAAATACTTCGAATTCCATCCCCTCCGCGCGGCTCACCGCATTCGTTCCAGGATATGGCCGCCCACGCGCAGGGCATTGGCGGCGATGGTCAGAGTGGGATTAACGGCGGAACTTGAGACGAAAAAACTGGAGTCAACCACGTACAGGTTGTCCATGTCGTGGGCTTTACAGTTCAGGTCCAGCACGGAGTCCTTTGGGTCGCTGCCAAAGCGCAGGGTGCCATTCTGGTGGGCCACGCCGGCCAGGGGGATCTTCTTGCCCATATACAACGAGCTGGGGATCAGGTGGTTCTCGGCGCCGATCTCCTTGAGCATTCCACGGAGCTTTTTGACGAGCCGCTTGTGCCCTTCGGTGTTGTTGTTCTTATACCGCAAGACGATCTGCCCGCTGCGATTGACCGTGACCCGGTTTCCGGGAAGGGGCAGGTCTTCCGACGTGAGCCAGAAGTCTAGGGAGTGACTGGCCATCTCCTCCAGGGCGCGGCCGGGGACCAGGCGCGGAGCGCTGTCCCGGAGCATGTCGGCGTTGCTTTTGCCCAACATCTGGATGTGGCCCAGGGGATACTTCCAGTCGTCCGACCCGAAGTAAAAATCGTTGATGCCGATGGTCTTTTGAAACACCGTTGGATTAGGCCGAAGGGACAAGGCCATCAGCGCCGAGTTGTTGTGTGCCATGTAGTGCCTGCCAACCATGCCGGAGCTATTGGCCAGGCCGTTGGGGTGCTTGTCGCCGGCAGAACGCAGCAGTAACGCCGCCGAGTTGACCGCGCCGCAGGAAACAACCACCACGTCGGCGGAATAAGTTTCTTGCTGCCCGCCCCGCTCCACTACCACTCCCGTTACGGAACGCCCGTCTGGGCTGGTCTCCAAGAAAATAACCTTGGAATCGGTCAACAAAGTCACGTTGTCGTGGGCCA
Organism: Chloroflexota bacterium; assembly: GCA_022570905.1. Lineage (GTDB taxonomy): Bacteria > Chloroflexota > Dehalococcoidia > Lucifugimonadales > UBA3495 > UBA9611. The sequence continues at coordinate 2,759 of JACZYV010000065.1, read as the reverse complement.
GTGCGGGTTCCACACAGACCACGTGGGCATCCGCCTTGGCGTTCACCATGCAGGGGAAGCCGTCGCAGGTGTCGCAGCGGATGCACGGACTCAGGTGCGGCTGGGCTTCGTTCAGCATGATGCCCACCGGCAGGGGAAATGGCGTGTTCCCGATACGGCGCAGATCATCGGCCAGTTCTTGGATCCGCGGCTCGTTACTGACGGATGGGTACGGGAGGGGTCCGCTGGCCCATGGTTCCGTGGGGTCTATTCCCCGGTCGCCGTGGACCTGGTAAATCTGCTCCGCTTGGGTGTAGTAAGGCTCGAAATCGTCATAGCTCAGCGGCCAGGCCGGCGAGATGCCGCCGTGGTGTTGCAGTTCACCAAAGTCCTCCTGGCGCATCCGCAGCAGCACCGCGCCGTAGAACTTGGTGTTTCCTCCCACAAAGTAATGCTGGCCCGGCTGAAACTCCCTGCCTTTACCGTCCAGCCAGTTCTCGGCATTGTTGTACCGTCCGTTGACGAATACTTCCTTGGAGTCCCAGTTCTCTTTCTCCCGTCTCAGGTACCCACCACGTTCCAGGATCAGGACCCGTTTGCCTGAGGGGGCCAACCGGTAGGCGAGGGTACCCCCGCCGGCGCCGCTGCCGATGATGATTATGTCGTATTGGTTCTGCCGCATACGGTATTTCGCCTCCAACGGTGGCCTAGAGGGTGATTGTTAAGGGTGACCGCTAGTCGATGAGGGCCACTTCGATGGAAATCTTGATGGCCCGTTCCGGCCCGTTTAGTAAGTCAAAGGCCTCCCGGTAATTATCCAATCCCTGGATCGAATGGGTCAGCAACCGGGACAACCAACCGGGGTACATCGCCTCCGCCAGGGCCATGTCCCGCGAAGCCGCCTGGTAATGCTGCCCAGAGGCGTTGACCGTGCCCACCGCAACCTTGTTGCCCAGCACGAAACCCATATTTATGGCATCGGCCTCCACTTCTATCACGCGGTCCCCGCCGGTCACGCTGGCCATCACCAGCACTCCATTCTTCCCCAACACCTGCATGGACTCGAACACTAAGGGGGAGAACCCGGTGGCTTCGAACATCAGGTCGAAGGGACCGTAAGCAGACGCCGCTTCAGCCAGGGACATGTTGCGGGTGCTGAGATAGCGGGCGCCAAGGGCTTCCACCAGGTCCGAATTGAGATAGGGGCCTTCTTCCAAAGCAAAGGTCACCACGTCCAGACCCCGCAACCGCAGCAACAACGTCGCCAGCAGCCCAATGGTCCCCGCCCCCAAAACGGCGGCCACCTTGGGGTCCCAGATACGCAATCGGCGCTGGATCTCATAGGCCTGAAACACCCCCTTTTCGACGACGGTCATGGGCTCAGTCAGTACCCCCACGCCACGGAGGGCAGCGGGTATCTTGGTTAGAAACTCAGGCGTGTCCACGTAGTACTCGGTGAAGAAACCGTGCAGCAGGTTTATACCGTGCTCGAAATACTGATCATCGGTGCTCATATCCTGCATGCCGATGGCGTCGTAGGGGCTGTTTCCCGGATGGCGGACACGGGCCACGACATAGTCGCCGGGGGCCAGTCCGGTGACTCTCGGCCCAACCTGCTCGACCACTCCGAAGGACTCATGCCCGAGGACCAGAAAATCATAACCCGGGGGCGAAGCGCCGTACTCCCCAGCCTGCATCTCTCGGTCGGTGCCGCACAGGCCGACTCGCAACACTTTGACCAGCACACCCTGGCCGCCGGGCAGGTCATCGACACTGGGCGCAGGCAGTTCGCCAAGATAGAGGCTATCCGGTTTACGCGGGACCAGCGCTATAGCTTTCATCTGCCTCCATCAATAGGCCACGGGCAATAGGCCACGGGATATTGGATGTTCGCCTGTGCGGAGGGTTGTGCCGCTTCAGACCGGCGCAGGAGTTATTTTAAGGGCCACGGGTGTAACAGCGTCTACCCATTTAGAATATTTTACCCCCGAAGGGTGTGGGCCATCATCCGCCACCAGTATTGATTGAGCCGTTGCTTCTCGAGACATGGCGGTGACATCTACGTGCCGAGAGCCGGCGCGAGTTGCCTCCATCAGATCAACGGAGTCGAAGAGGTCGATCTGTTGCGCTATCAGATTTGGCCCGTAGCGCCATGGCCTACAAAACCTGGAGTGGGAAGTTAGAAGTCAGGAAGCCGGGCGCCTAGGGCATTGTAGACTCCGGTCCCATTCAGAGAGATAGCCACCATCCCCATCGGACACAACTCGGCGTGGTGGCAAGCGTGGGGTCGAGGCATAATGTTTTTCGCAGCGCCTGCTCGCTAACCGAATTAGGGTTTTTATCGGTCTGGCCAGGCCGGGTGGACCGGGTCCCGGGCGAACTTGGAGAGCATCCTGATGGATTCTCCGTGGATGGAGAGCGCCTTTTGCTTGCGGCTCCAGTCCCCCAAGGCTAGAATGAAACCGCGGACCAAGTAGTCATCTGGGATTGATTCACCGCTAAAATTAGCCGCACTAACATCCCAACTAGATCATCGGGAAACCATGGCAGCCCTCCTGGTCCGGCTGCGATTCGCCTCGTCGATGTGTTCCTAAGCGTCAAATTACACGGGTGGTTAGCTCAGTTGGTTAGAGCACCTGCTTTACACTTATTTCGTAACATACGAACTACTTTGTAGATGATTACGTACACCTTTACGTTTGGTACTCTTACGAATTAGATCAATTAGGTACACATAGAAAACTCGTCTACCGGTTTTGGGTAATTTCCCGATTCGTCCT
>JACZYV010000212.1:0-3946 GCA_022570905.1 Chloroflexota bacterium | reverse complement strand
CAAGACGGGGCGGGTCTACGGCGGCCTGATGGCGATGCTGACCACACTGAAGGGCCTGCCCCTGACGTATAACCGGGACCTTCAGGAAGACAAGGAAGGCTTCTTCGATGCCGCGGACACCCTCAAGACGACCCTGGATGTCTTCAAGGCCATGCTGCCCGGCATGAAACTGAACGAGGAGCGGGTCTCCAGCCTGGCCGGCGATAGCCAGATGCTGGCCACCGACCTGGCCGACTACCTGGTGGGGAAGGGCATGCCGTTCCGCGAGGCCCACGGCATCCTGCGCGAGCTTTCCCAACGTTGCGACGAAGGGAATCTCAGCCTGCGGGACCTGCCGTTGGAGGAGTATAAAAAGTTGTCAGACCTCTTCCAGCAGGACGTTTTCGACATCACCGCCCAGTCGTCCGCCGCCGCCCGGGACAACCCCGGCGGCACCGCGCCGGGCCGGGTGGCTGCTGCCTTGGAAGAAGCGAAGAAGATATTGGAGGCTGCCGCAGATGGTTTCTGAGGCCAGGGTGCTAATCGCTCCGTCGGTGTTGTCCGCCGACTTCGCCGAGCTGGGCCGTCAGGTCCGGGCGGTCACCGACGCCGGGGCCGACCTGATACACGTGGACGTGATGGACGGCGTGTTCGTGCCCGCCATTTCATTTGGAGAAGTGGTGGTCGATGCCATACGGGCCAACACCGACGTGCCTCTCAACATCCACCTGATGATTCAGGAGCCAGAGAACCTGCTTTCCACCTTCGCCAAGGTGGAATCCGACCAGATCCTGGTCCACGCCGAGGCCTGCGGACACCTGCACCGGACCGTCTCCCGCATCAAGGACAACGGAAACCAGGTTGGCGTGGCCATCAATCCCGGCACCCCGATAAGCGCCGTGGAGGATGTCCTGCCCCTGCTGGACATGGTGATGGTGATGTCGGTGAACCCCGGCGCGTCCGGCCAGTCGTTCATTCCCCAGAGCCTGGACAAGATACGGCGGCTCAAGGCCATCATCGACGAGGCGGGGTACGGCGCCCAGATCGAGGTGGACGGCGGTATCAAGGCCGACTGGACCGCCCAAGACTCGGTGAAGGCCGGCGCGACCATCCTGGTGGCCGGATCAGCCATCTTCAACGACCGAGAAAGCATCCCGGAAGCCATGAAGGGGATGCGGGGGTGTATCTTGGGTTGACGGCCCAAGCTGAAAGCTGTCAGCAATCAGCCTTCAGCGGTCAGCTTTTTTGGGAAAGAAGAAGGCCCCGTTCCGATAAATCGGAACGGGGCCTTCTTGGTTTTCTGAAATTTTCCTGGGCTAGAGGGCGGCGAAGACTTTTTGGACCTTCTTGGATTTGTGGAGGGAGCGCAGGCAGCGGGTGCAGATCTTGACCTTGACCGACTTGCCTTCACGCACCAGGGTCTGCTTGTGGACGTTGGCCACGAAACGGGTCTTGGTGTGCCGGTTGGAGTGGCTCACGTTGTTGCCGCTCATCCCGGCTTTTAAACAGATCTCACAGCGCATTTCTTCGTCCCATTTACCGCCGTCCTAGCTCACCGCCGGACGGCATGATATCTCGTTTTTGTTTAGTTGAACGAACCTCAGATTAACACAATCCCCACGCTCAAACAACCGCAGCCGCCGCCTCAGTTAAGTTTCCATCAATACATGGCGTGGCCGCGGGCTCGCTGTATCCCCGCGTTGGATCGGAGTGTATTATCCACTCTGGATTTTATGTCTAAAATCGAATCCGGCCCCAGGAGGTTGTTATGAAGGTGATCCGAATCGCCGAGGTTGAAATCGTCCCCATAGACACCGCCACTCCCATCCCCGGCTGGACCGGCGGCGCCGTCAAGCGCACCAGGCAGCCCCTGCTACCCAAGGGCGCCAGCAAGACTTTCAACAGCAGCATCGTCAACTTCGAAAAAGGCGCCACCACCGGTTGGCACACCCACAAGAGCGATCAGATGCTGATAGTCACAGCGGGCATCGGCATCGTAGCCGACGAGAGCCACGAACAAGAGATAACCGTGGGAGACGTGGTCCACATCCTACAGGGCGAGAACCACTGGCACGGCGCCAAGGCGGACTCCTATATGTCCCACATCAACATCACCGCCGCCGAGTAAACGCGCGGGCCTTTGTTGTCATCGTAGGGGTCTTTTCCAGCGGGTGTTGCATCAATCACCAGATGAGTTGCCTGGATTCCGGCCTTCGCTGGAATGACAGTCTCGATGGTTATGGTGGCCTAATCCTGTAGGTCAGGGGCGCTCTTCCACGCCGGTTGGGGCGTCTCCCGGCCGACGTGGGGCACGAACTCCGATGGCTCGACCAAACTCAGCTTGTGGATGTAGCGCGGACAGTTCTTGTACGACTCCGTCACCCGCACGCGCACGATGAACTGGGCCTCATGGTACTCGGCCAACAACGGGTCGTCATCGTCGATGGCCGCCACGCCTTGAAGCCGGAGCCGCAGTTGGCCCTCGAAGTCGATGAACAGAATGCCGACATTGGGGTTCTGCAGCAGATTGCCCATCGACTGGTACTTCCCGTTGCCGTCGTAATTAGGAAATGCGATGGTCCGTTCGTCCACCACCCGGACAAACCCCGGGTCCCCGCCTTTATAAGAACAGGTGGGCAGGCCCCGGTCGTCGCAGGTCGCGAGAAAAAACATGCTGGCGCCTTCGATCATCTTGCGCTCATCAACGCCGATGGTCTCGGTCGCCCGCGCCGCCAGGCGGTCGGCCAATTTCCGGGTGCCGAACTTGTCCTGGAGATGCCGGTTGCCTTGGTGATAGTCGTGGACTTTCATGCTAGGTCTCCCGCCGGCGCATTATCTCAACGGTGGCGTTCTCGATCACCGACCCGCGAATGGGCGGGTGTGGCTTCTTCACCCGGACGGCGACGGATTCCACCGGAAATTCGGACAGTATCCGGTCGGCTATGGCCTGGGCAGCCGCCTCCAACAAGTTGCGGGGTTCGCCCTCCATGACATCTCTCACGGCGCGGTAGACGTGGGTGTAGCTGATGGTGTCTTCCAACCGGTCCGATCTACCAGCCCGGCCAAGGTCAATCTCCACGGCGAGGTCGACCAGGTATTCTTGCCCCAGCGCCCGCTCTTCGGGGTTCACGCCATGGAAGCCGTAGAACCGCATGCCTTCCAGGACGATCCGGTCGGTTTTAGCAAAATCTTCTTTCAAAATCAAACAACCAAAAGAAATGGGCGCTTAGCGCCCTCGGCCCTCGATGGCGTCGGCAAAGGCTAACAGATTCTGGGCACGTTTCACCACCGGCACGTCCACCATGCGGCCGTCCATGGCCAGAGACCCCCGTCCCTCGGCCTCGGCCTGTTCCCAAGCTTCCATGATCTTCCGGGCGTAGGCGATCTGTTCGGGCGACGGACTGAAAACTTCGTTGATTATGTCTAGTTGGGAAGGATGGATGGCGAACTTGCCGGTGTACCCCATCTGACGGGCCCGTTTGGCGTCGGCCCGCAGGGCATCGGGGTCTTGAAATAGAACGAAGGGCGAGTCCAGGGACGCCACATTCGCCGCCCTGGCCGCCACCGGGACCAACGACCGGGGCACCAAGACCTCCTCGCCGGTGTCCGACCGTTCGATCCCCATGTCGTTGGTGAAATCCTCGGCGCCAAAGGCCAACGCTATGACCCGAGGCGAGGCGTTGGCGATGTCGCGGGCATCAACCAGCGCGCTGGCGGTCTCGGTCCAGGCGACGATCTTGGTCGAGCCTGGCTCCACGCCGGCCACCGGCTCGATGGCGCTCAACATCCGGTCAACGTCCCGGATGTTCCAGGTGGATCCGACCTTGCCCAGGCTGATGCCGTAGAGGTCTGGTGAAACGATGGCCTCCAGCTCCGGGCGGGTCAGGCCGGTGTCTAGGGAATTCACCCGCACCATGACCCTTTGGCCCTCGCGCCGCAGGACGGGCACCCACTCCTTTGCCCGTTC
>JACZYV010000064.1:0-14752 GCA_022570905.1 Chloroflexota bacterium | reverse complement strand
AGCGGCGCCAGGCGTTCGGTCACGCTCAGGTCGGTGGTGAAGGTGCGCAGGTCCCGGTTGTTGATGCCGATGATCTCCGCTCCGGCGTCCACCGCAGTCTCAAGCTCAGCTTCATCGTGGACCTCGACCAGGCATTGCATCCAAAGTGCCTGGGCGGCCTCCAGCAGTTCCTTCAATTGCGCCGGGTCCAGGATCGCCACGATCAGCAGCATGGCGTCAGCCCCGGCGGCCCTAGTCTCCACAACCTGGTAGGGGTCGAAGATAAAGTCCTTGCGCATGACCGGCGCGCGCTGGGAGGCCCCAGTCTCTTTGATCTGCCGCAGATGGGCCAGTTCACCCTGGAACCGGGGGTCGGTGAGGCATGAGATGGCGGCGGCCCCGTTGCCGGCGTAGGTCTCGGCCAGCTTCAGGTGGTCGAAGTCCGGCATCAGCAGCCCCCGGGAAGGCGACGCCTTCTTTACCTCGGCGATGAGGCGCACTCCGCCGCCGAGCAACGCCCCGGACAGGTTGAGGGGCCGTGGCTGGCTGGCAGCGGCAGCCTCCAGGTCAGACAGAGACACCTGGGCCTTACTCTCCGCCAACTCAACACGTTTTGCGGCGACTATTTCATCGAGGATATTTGGCATTTTTCTTCTGAAATGAGCTTGAATTCCCGCGTCACATTATAGTTCATCGCGGTTTTGGTAGCGGCTCAATTGCCGCCGGCTTGGCTGACCTCGATCATCGACTCCATGCAGTCCTTGGCCGCGCCGCTGTCGATGGCCTGGGCGGCCAATTGCACGCCGTCGCGGATGTTGGAGACCAGGTCTCCCACCAGCAGCACCCCAGCGCTGTTGAGCAGCACGTAATCGCGCACGGGGCCGCCCTCGCCGCCCAGCAACGCCCGCATAGTTGACGCGTTGGCCGCTTTGTCGCCGCCCCGGACCGCCTCGATGGGGGTGACCGGTAGCCCGGTGTCGGCAACGGACAACGTCCAGTTCCTCACTTTGCCCCCGGCAACCTCCCACATTGAGGTGTCACCGGAGAGGGTCATCTCGTCCAGGCCGCCTTCGCCGTGGACGACGATCGAGTGGTGGGTGTCCAGCAGGCGCAACACCTCCGCCATCTTCCCGCCCAGTTCGAGAAAGGCCACGCCCACCAGCATCGACTGCGCTCCCGCCGGGTTGGTCAACGGCCCCAGGATGTTGAACACGGTCCGGATGCCGATCTCCCGGCGGACCGGTCCGGCGTGGCGCATGGACGGATGGAACGCCTGGGCAAACATGAACCCGATGCCGCTCTCTTCGATGCACCGCTCCACGCCTTCGGGCGGAAGCTCTATGCGTACGCCCATTTCTTCCAGCACGTCGGCGCTGCCGCAGGAGCCAGAGGCAGCCCGGTTGCCGTGCTTGGCCACTTTCAGCCCGGCACCGGCGGCGACGAACGCCGCCGCGGTGGAGATGTTGAAGGTGTTCAGACCGTCGCCACCGGTGCCCACCGAATCGACCAGCATGCCGTCTACGTTGACCCGCAGGGAGAACTCCCGCATGACCGTGGCCATGCCGGCGATCTCATCGGTGGTCTCGCCCTTGAGCCGGAGCGCGGTCAAGAACGACCCCAATTGGGCCGGTGTCGCCTCGCCCGACATAACCTGCCGCATGACCGACGCGGCGTCATCCATGGACAGCGAATCACCTGAGACGACGATGTCTATCGCTTCCCTGATATCCAACTGATCAGCTCCTTTTTTGACTCCGCCAGAACACCATTTTAGACCGTTGCCGCCGCACTCACGTGGTCAATGAAGTTCTGCAGCAGGTGTTTCCCATCAGGCGTCAAGATGGACTCTGGATGGAACTGAACGCCTTCGACAGGATATTCTTTGTGCCGCAGCCCCATAACCAGACCGTCGCCGGTCGTGGCGGTAATCTCGAGGGTGTCTGGAATGGTCTCCGGATAGACCACCAACGAGTGGTAACGGATGGCCTCGAAGGGGTTGGGCAGCCCCGCCAGCACCCCGGCGCCCTTGTGGTCCACCATCGAGGTCTTGCCGTGGCGAATCTCGCCCGCTTGGCCCACCTTGGCGCCGTAGACGTAGCCGATGCACTGATGGCCCAGGCAGACGCCCAAGGTGGGAGTCTTGGGGCCGAAGTGGCGGATCACGTCGTTGGAGATCCCCGCCTCTAAAGGCGTGGACGGCCCCGGAGATATGATTATCCCCTCCGGCGACATGTCCTGAATCTCTTCCACAGATATCTTGTCGTTGCGGGCCACCTCAACCTCGGCGCCCAACTCGGACAGGTATTGGTACAGGTTGTAGGTGAAGCTATCGTAGTTGTCGATCATCAAAATCATGGTTTTCTTCCTCGGCTTCGTTTGGCTGGAACTAGAAGGCCTCCACGAACTCCAGCCAATTGCCGTCGGGGTCTTGGGCGTAGGCCACCTTGCGCGACAGCTTCCCGTTGTCATCGAACATCGACGCGGGGGGATTGTTGTACCTGATGCCCTTCTGCGAAGTCTCCTGGTAGAACTTGTCCAAGTCCTCGACGAAAAAGGCCAGGTGGGACGCGCCCAGGTCGTTGCGTTTCAGGCTGTTCTCTCCGCTGGCCGGGGACAGGTATTGAATCAGTTCAAGCTGATGCCCCTCGCCCATGTCCACGAACCCGCCCTTGATATGTGCTCCGGGGAAGGCCAGCACCTGCTCGATAAACTCACCTTGACGCTCCATGCGGGCGGCGATGCGCATGCCCAAGACTTCGGAGTAGAACTTCACCGATTTCTCGATGTCTTTGACCACGAACCCTGTGTGAAAAAACGATTTCAACATCTTGTCATCTCCTGTTTTTAAGTGGCGGTCCTCTATTCTTGACCCTCAGCCAGGTCGATGGCGCGCATGAGGGCGCCGGCCTTGTGCAGGGTCTCCATGTACTCGTCCTCGCCGGTGCTGTCGGCCACGATACCGCCGCCCGCTTGAACGTACATCACGCCGTCCTTGTAGATCCCGGTGCGGAGAACCAATGCCGTGTCCATGTCGCCTGAGTAGCTGAAGTAACCAACAGCGCCGCCGTAGGGGCCCCGTTTTTCGCCCTCCAGTTCGGCGATAATCTCCATGGCCCGTATCTTGGGCGCACCGGACACGGTGCCCGCCGGGAAGCAGGACCGCAGAGCGTCGTAGGGGGTCATCTCAGGTCGAAGGTCCCCCTCCACGTGGGAGACGAGGTGCATCACGTGGGAGAACTTCTCCACGTCCATGAGTTGGGTGACCGAGACGGTGCCGGGCTTGCTGACCCGGCCGATGTCGTTGCGGCCCAGATCGACCAACATGATGTGTTCGGCGCGCTGCTTCTCGCTGGTCTTTAACTCCGCCTCATTGGCCTCGTCTTCTGCGGGTGTGGCGCCCCTGGGCCTGGTCCCGGCGATGGGATGGGTGGCGGCCCGGCCGTTATGGACCGTAACCACCGTCTCGATGGCCGCGCCCACGATCTGAAAGCCGTCCAAGTTCAAGTAATACATGTACGGCGAAGGGTTGATGCTGCGGAGAGACCGGTAGACCTGGAAGGGGTGGGCCTCGGTGCGGCGGGAGAAGCGCTGGGAGAAAGTCACCTGAATCATATCCCCTGCGTAGATGTACTCGATACATCTGTCGATCATCTTGGCGTACTGCTCCCTGGTGAAGTTAGACTCGATACTTCCCGAGACCAGCTTCGCAGACCCGTTGGACTGCAGCTCCGGCGGCAGGTCCAGGGGTAGGGACAAGCGGCGGACCATCTCGTCGATCTTGGCGGTGGCCTCGGCATAGGAGCGGTCGATGTCGCCGTCCAGGTGGACGTGGCTGACCACTTTTATGTCATGGCGGACGTGATCGAACACCAATAGAGTGTCACAGAACATGAACACCGACTCGGGCACGCCCACCGGGTCGGCGGGCATCTCCGGCACCCTGGGCTCGAAGTAGCGGATGGTGTCGTAGGCCAGGTAGCCCACCGCGCCGCCGTGGAAACCGGGCAGGCCCTCCACCGGGACCAGCCGGTACTGGTCCATCTCTTCTTGGACTGGAATCAGGGGGTCGATCTCGCCCAATTCCTCTTTGGCGCCCGTCTTGACCACCTTGTAGGGGTCGGTGCCGATGAAGCTGTAACGGCCGATGCGCTCTCCGCCTTCGACGCTCTCCAGCAGGAAGGAATATGGCCCTTGGGCCACCTTCAGGTAGGCGGACACCGGGGTTTCCAGGTCCGCGTTTATGGATCGGAAGACCGGCGCCAGGTTCCCCCGGCCGGCCATCTCCTTAATTTTTTCCAGTGTTGGTTGGTACATCTTGCTGCTCCTGATCCCCGTATATCGGGGCGCGTCAATCTGGTAAGGGCTTGCCTAGATGCAGCTTCGCCAATCACCCATGTTTTTCGCTCCCGGCCCGGATTCTATGAAGCAACGCCAAATAAAAAAGACCCGCCCCCAAAGGGACGAGTCAAATCGTGTTGCCACCCTAATTCGCCGTCGGCGCCCCAAAATGTAGACGGGGTTCTTCCGGCTTCTCGATCGGCGGGAGGGGCCCTGGTCTACTGTTGCCCCTGTGCCGTGGACCTTTAACGGTGTCCAACCGTCACAGCCTAGTTAGTCCTCGATAGAATCGGGACTTAGATCGGCCTGCGGCTCCGGGGTCCATTCGTTCTTCTGCTCTGAGCGCCGGCTCGCACCAGACCCGGCTCGCTTTGCTCCGCTGGAAGACTACTACTCCCCTTCATAGCCTTTATACATATTCGATTGTGTAATATTGAGTATAGGGTTGCCCAAAATTTGTTGTCAAGTTTTCGTGGCTGACTTGCGGAACCATGGCCAAAAACCTCCGCCCTCATAACCGGCCAGCCCCCTCACCCAGTCAGGCTTTCACCCACCAGGCTCCAGTAGGGCAGGACTATGGTGAACAGAACGCCGATAGCGATCACGGTCATGATGATGCCCATCCGTAACACTTCCGAGGCCTTGATCTCCGCCCGCTGGTAGATGAACACGCTGCCCGTGGCGCTTGCCGGGTAGAAAACTATCGAATCTCCCACGACGACCACCGCCAGACCGCAGACCACTGGGTTAAGCCCCAAGGCCGCGCCGGTGGACATGGCCACGGGAATGATGAACGCCAGATAGCCGGAGATATTGGGCATGACTACCCTAACAGCCGCGGCCGCGCCCGACATAGCCAGCAGTATCAGCGTGGGGTGGTCCCGCAGCCCCTCCACGCTTCCCACCAGCGTATCGGCGAACCATGCGGCGGCCCCGCTGATGATCAGAGCGTTGGCCAATGACAGAGACGACGCGATAACAAAAAAGTTGGACCAACCCATCTTCGTCTCTAATTCGCGCCAGGTCAGCAGACCAACGCCCGGCAGTAAGATCACCGTCATGGCGATGAGCGCCGGCACAACGGGCGGCAGGCCGTGGGCGAAGTCGGTGAACCATAGCAAGGCCGTGCCTAGAGCGATCAGGCCCGCTTTGATCTCCTTAGTCTGGACCGGGCCCGTCTTTATCTCGACGGCGCCAACCCCCGCAGGCAGGGTGAATCCCGACCGGTACATCAGGAACACGGCTAACCCGCCGAAGATTAGGATCAGATAAAAAGGCACGGCCATCAGGATGAACCACCTGGTCCAGGAGAAATCGTCGATCATCGCGAAATCGGCGATCAAGGCCGACGCCACCACCGGGGTTATGCCTCCGGCCAAGAGAGCGGTTGAACCCAACCGGTTCAATCCGCCCATGGCGATCATGATTGCCTTGTTCAAAGGTGAACTCTTCTGGACTCCCCAGTGCTCCAACACCTGTTCATACACGTGGACCATGATGACCCCGCGGGTGCTGGCGGAGGGAAGGGCAAAGGTTAGCCCGGCAAATGCGGCCAGCATCTGGACGTACAGCATCTTGGGGCTTCCGCCGGCCAACCGGACGATATAGGCGGCCATCCGCTCGGCCAGACCTGACTGGTGCACCGCCAGTCCCAGGGTGAGGATGCCCAACAAGAAGTAGGTGACGGGTTGGGAAAAACCGTACAACGCCACGTCGATGTCGTCCACGGCATTCACCAGCACCAGCAGGACGATACTCACCATGCCGGTCACGGCTATGTGCAAGCTCTCCGTGGCCCAGAGGACCACGGCCATGGCCATCACAGCCAAAGCACGCTGGCCCTGGTCCGTCAGCCCTTCGGGGTTGGGGGCCAGGATCACCGCGAGGAAGACGGCGGCCGGCAGACCAAAGCGAAACAACAGGGCGCCTGGTCTCATGTTTCTAGTGGTTAGTTGATCGATCAATTCGGATATCCGGCAGAACGGCGCGGAAAGTTCGCCGTGTGTTCAGCGGCACCTACTCTACCCCAGCGGAATAGGCGGCACAAGATTCCCGCGCTTTATTAAAAAGACCGCCTGCGATCCACCGGAAGGCTTTACCACGTTAAGTAGAAAAGCCCCCGGCGATCAACCGGAGGCCTACATCAGACGCAGCCGCGTGAGTTATCCACTAGGAAACCCGGGGTTTGCGGCCCTTCCGGTCCAGGAAATCCTTGAACCCGTCCTCCACGCTCAGGCCCTTGAAACGTCCCTTCCGGCCCTCGATCTCCGTCCGGAACTGGGTTTCCAGAGCCTCCCCGGTATGCTCGATCAAGAGAGACTTGATGTTGGCCACACTATCGGCCCGGTTTTTGGCGATGCCGGCCGCAACCTCGACGGTCCGGTCGAGCAATTCTCCGGACGGCACCAGGTGGTTCAGCAGGCCGATGTGGTAGGCCTCGTCGGCGAAGACTTCACGCCCGCTGTAGAGCAGTTCCTTGGCCTTGGGCCAGCCCACCATGGTCGGCAGGCTCCAGGTGGCGTTCAACTGTCCATAGTTGACCGCCAAGAACCGGAAGCTGCTTTTCTCGCTGCCCAAGAGAAAGTCCAGGCTGGTGGCCATGACCGTGCCACCGCCATAGCAAAGGCCGTTGATGGCGCCGATGACCGGTTTGGTGGATGCAGCCAGATGCCAGGTGTATTCGGCGCGGGCGGCCGCTCCGGCAGCGCGCTCCTCGTCTGAATTCTCCCGGTTCTCGTGGATGTCGGCGCCCGCTGAGAACGCCCGGTCGCCGGCGCCGGTGATCACGATGGCGCCAATGCCGTCGTCCTCCTCAGCCTGGGTTACAAATTCGTCCAGTTCCCGCACCAATTGCAGGTTGAGGGCATTCAAGACCTCGGGCCGGTTCAACGTCACGATGGCCACTCGGTCCACCTGGTCCGTCTTTATCATCTCAAAATTCATCGCTGCAATTACTCCCTCACCGTTACCAAGATATCCGCCGTGGACCGCCATCGATCTGCCGGCCCAAATGCACGATCATCGGAAGTCTAATAAACCATACCAGGCCCCCAAAGTAAACTTCTCAACCGCTGCACAGCCATGGGCGAGCGAATCAAGCCCTCCGAAGCAGCGCGCGCTCCACCACCGGCGGTTTTTAGTCCTGGCTGAGACTGGGCTGCACACAGTGTGACCAGACTCACATATGCGGTGTGCCTTCCGTCATGGCCCGAGTCCGCCGGAGAGCGTTTACTGGAAGGTGCAACAGCGAAATCTGGGAAACCATACCCCCAACGGCCCGATAGAGGCGTGAACAAATTGTTGTACTTATTCAAGGGATGCGGAAAATGCGGCGGCGACCTGACGCTTGATGTCGATGAATGGAGCTGCTTCCAGTGTGGCCACATCTACTATCCCCAGCCCTCTCCCATTGAACGACAACTGGACCGGCTGGATTTTCAGGATCCATCGGCAAACGGCGAAGCAGACCCAGACCGCAAACGGCCCAAGGTCCGCCGGTCGGCCCGTCACCAAGATCCCTTGGTTTCAGCCACAAGATTCAACGAAAAAATGTGGTGGACCAAAAACCAACATGTGATCTATCACCTAGATCAGGGGAAAAAAGTGCGGGAGATCGCCGAGATCGTTGGACAGGGCCCCCGGCAGATTCGCGGGGTGCGGGAGCGGCTCCACGATCTGCGCTCCGTCGAACCCGAGTTGGTGGGCGTCCACTAAGTCAGACGGCAAACCGCTCTACCCCACTCCATTCAACATGCGGGGCCGTAAGATTGTTGGATCCCCTTCCCTCAATTTTGCGGCCCGTTTGCTATTTACCGTAAGTAGACGGGCCTCCGGTTCGACCTCTTCCCGGGCCACGCCTTCCCTCTCCCGTTCCCGTGCTGTAACCTTGCCTCAAAACCCGGACAAAGAGGTAGACATGAAGGCGATACGCGCCTATGAGATTGGAGGGCCCGAGGTCCTGAAGCTGGAAGATGTCCCTGAACCCACACCGGGGCCAGGCCAAGCCGTAGTCGACCTTAAGTCCATCGGCGTCAATTACACCGACGTCTCCAGCCGCAAGGGCACCAACCCGCCGGCGAGTTTTCCCTGGACACCAGGACGGGAAGCCTGCGGTGTGGTAACCGCCATCGGCGAGGGTGTGAGCGAAGTGGCCATCGGGGACCGGGTGGCCTACGCCATGCACACCGGCTCCTACGCCGAACGCCAGGCCGTGCCATCGTGGCTGCTGGTCCGCATACCGGACACCATGGACTTCGCCACCGGCTCCGCGTCCCTGCTCCAGGGCATGACCGCCCATTTCCTGGTCTTCGGCATCGCCCGGCTCAACCCCGGCGACCAGGTGCTGGTCCACGCCGGGGCCGGCGGGATGGGGCTGCTCTTGATCCAATTGCTGAAGCGTTTGGGCGTCCACGTATTCACCACCGTTTCCACGGAAGCCAAGGCCGAGATGGCCACGCAGGCCGGGGCCGACCAGACGATCCTCTACACCCACCAGGACTTTGAAGAGGAGATCCGGAAGGCCACCGATGGCCAAGGCGTGAAGATGGTTCTGGACGCCGTGGGCCAGACAACTTTTGAGAAGGGCTTCAAATGCCTGGGGCGGCGTGGGTACATGGTCCTGTACGGACAGGCCGGCGGCGCGGTGACAGACACCAATACCCGCGCATTGCAGAACGGCTCGCTCTATCTGACCCGGCCCAGCCTGGGGGATTACACCGCCACCCGCGGCGAACTGCTCCAGCGGGCCCAGGAGGTCCTGGGATGGGTGCAGTCCGGCGAGCTAAAGCTGCACATCGGCCTGACCCTGCCCCTGTCGGAAGCCGTGGAAGCCCACCGCCAACTGGAGGGCCGGGAAACCGTGGGCAAGATCCTATTAACCCCCTAGTCAGCCAGGCTGAGCCTGGACCCAAATACCTCCGGGAAGCAACTTAACCTGCTCGCCGAGCCGAGTTGGTGATTAGGTCCGCTCATGGTGAGTTCCGACCAGAGTCGAGCGCCGATTCTATCGAGCGTCCTCGGCTTCGCCGGGAAGTCCCCCGATATATCGGGGGATTTGTCGAACCACCGCTGTGTTCAGCCATGGTTCTCTTCGTAACCAGCGGATTTAGCCAGCGTTATTGCGCCGTCCAACCGCCGTCGATGACCAGCTCGCTGCCGGTGACGAAGGACGACTCGTCGGAGGCCAAGTACAAGACCCCAAAGGCCACGTCCTCGGATTCGCCGTACCGGCCCAAGGGGATGCGGGAAAGCATCACCTGCCGCACCGCCGCGTCGGACCGCCGCGCCTCGGTCATGGGAGTCACGATGGGGCCGGGGTGGACGGAATTGACCCGGATGCCCTCGGCTGCGTACTGGATGGCCGCCGACTTGGTGAACAGCCTGACCGCTCCCTTGGACGCCTGGTACTGGGGGCTGCTTTCCTTCATGCCCACCAGGCCCAATTGGGATGATATGTTGATGATGGAGCCGCCGCCGGCCTTCCGCATCTCCGGGATGGCGGCGCGGGCGCCCAGGAACACCCCCTTGGCGTTGATGTCCATCACCCGGTCCCAGTCCGCGACGGTGGTCTCTTCGATGGAACCTCGGGCGCTGACACCCGCGTTGTTCACCAGCACGTCCAATTTGCCATAACGGTCCACCGCCTCCTTGACCGCAGCCGCCCAGTCCGTTTCGCTGGTCACGTCCAAGCGCACGAAGACGGCGTCCCCGCCATCGTTGGCAATCTGCTCGGCGACGGCCCGGCCTTCCTCCTCCAGCAAGTCCCCCACCACGACCTTGGCCCCCTCTCTGGCGAATAACGCCGCTTCAACGGCGCCCATGCCCCGGCTCCCGCCGCTGATCAGGGCTACTTTTCCTTCAAGGCGCATAGTTTGGGCTCCTTGGGTTGGGTTTTGTTTGTGCTAAGACGGTGCGCCCCCATCCCAACCTTCCCCCGTGCGCGGGGGAAGGCGCTCCGTCCTCCTAGAGAGGAGAAAATTGAACCCTCTCCCGGCGCGGGAGATAGTTGGGGTCAGGGACGTCTCCTTAATACTTTGTTTGCTGGCTCATGGGCGTGAAAGTGCCGGGGTGGACCGCGGTCAGGCCGGCGTCCACCGGCAGGCAGATGCCGGTGATCCACCGGGCCTCGTCGCTGGCCAGGAACAGCGCGGCGTAACCCACGTCCCAGCCGGTGCCCTCGGTCTTCAGAGGAGCGGCGTCGGCCCGGGACTGCCGCAGGTCGTCGTCCATGCGCGGGGCCACCATGGGCGTGTAGACCAAGCCCGGTGCGATGGCGTTGACCCGGATGTTGTCGGCCGCGTGGTCGGCGGCCATGGAGAAGGTCAACCCGATAACACCGGCCTTAGACGCAGTGTAGGGCGTGCTGCTGTGGGCCCGCAGTCCAGCGATCGACGCAATGTTGATGATTGCCCCGCCGCCGCCGCTGGCGATGATGTGGGGGATGGTGGCCTTACTGGCCAGCATGATGGTCTTCAAGTTGACCGTCATCACCTTGTCCCAGTCCTCTTCGCTGACCTCCACAACCGTGCCCCGCTGGGAGATGCCCACGTTGTTGTCCAGGATATCCACCCGGCCATAACGTTCCATGGCTGCCTGGGCCATGCGCTCGCAGTCCTCGAGCTTGGTCATGTCGCCCTGGAGCGTAGAGGCGATGCCCCCCTCTTCTTGGATGATCTGAAGGGTTTCCCGCGCCCGGTCTTCTTGGAAGTCCACCAACAAAACCTTGGCCCCCTCCCGGGCGAACAGGATGGAAGCCGCTTTGCCGTTGCCCATTCCTTCGCCGCTGGAACCGGCGCCGGTTACGATCGCCACTTTGCCTTCAAGTCTCGGGGGCCGCTCCGCCATTAGTAGCACCTCTGAATCTAACGTTTGGTGATGTGATTGGCCAAGAAGCTGGCAAATCTCCCACGGGCGTACAATCTAGGAAAGCCTTTCCATTGTCAAGATACCGGGTGTCAAGAAGTCGGCCAGCCCAGCGAAATTCGTCGACCAGCCCAAACCACGCGCGCGCTTTCTTGACTCCGCCATGGCGGCACTCTACACTGGTAATGACACACATAGGTGCGCCTGAAACCGGCCACCGGGACGTATTACTGCATGCAGGACCATCTCAACCGCGGGGCGGACGTCGCCCTGTTCATCGACTGGGAAAACTTCAAGATCAGTCTGGCCGTAGGCCACCGCACCCCTAACGTTTCCGCTCTGAAAGAAGAAGTCTCCAACTACGGACGCGTAGTGATTGCCAAGGCTTACGCGGACTGGGTTACCAGGGCCCCCGAACTTCGGGGCGCCAGCCAGTTTCTCAACGACCCTCCCTCCCTCTACGCCGCCGGCATCGAACCGGTGTTCGTGCCCACCAGGCTCCCATCTCCCGGCGCCACCAACGCCAACGGCATGCGTACCGGCCGCATCAAGAACAGCGTCGATGTCAAGATGACCGCCGACTGCATCGAGATCGCCCACTCGTACCCCAACATCGGTACCTACGTGCTGGTCTCCGGCGATTCCGATTTCATCCACGTGGTCAACGCCCTCCGGACCATGGGCAAACACGTGGTCGTCATCGGCATCTCTTGGAGCACATCACGGCGTCTGGCCGACCAGGTGGACACGCTGGTGCTCTACGATATAGACGTTGACCCCGTGGTAACTCCCGAGCCCGCCGCCCCCAGCGTGCCCGCCGCCGAGACCGCCCCTGACCGCACCTCGGCCGGAGACCTACAGGACATCATCCGGGCCATTGAAGAGATCATCCGGGATGAGCGCAAGGCGGGCGGAAACCCGCTATTGACCTCCATCAAACAGCGCCTGGTGCGCCGCTATGCCGACTTCGACGAAAAGAAACTGGGCTACTCCGGGTTCAAACGCCTGATGGCCCGTGTTGCGCAAGACGGCAATGTCCGGTTGATCACCGCCGGACTGGTCGACTGGGCGATCATGGCCGACGAGGAGATCCCCGAGGGCGCCACCGAAGCCACCTTCTCCAGCCCCGGTTCCCGGCCAGGACGCCGCCGGGGCCGGCTCCCCCGCTCGAGACAGCAAGAGGCAAAACCGGTCAGTCCCCAGATCGACGATTCTCCAGACGATTCTCCAATTGTCGAGGACACCGAGACTGACCATGAACCTATCCATGAACCAACCCCAGCGATCGCAACCAACGGTCAGCACGACCAAGATGACCAGCCGCAGTACGTTTACGCGTCCGGCGATACCTCCGCTGCCGCTTCCGCCTTTGGCGGCAACCAGGAGTTGAGCCAGGCGCTCCAAGACGCGATCAGCACCTTGGGCATGCCCACAGACCCGGACGATGGCCTGCTGGCGGACCGCGTCTCAGACCTGATTTTCATGGCCAATACCCTGGAACACCAGGAGGGCGTCAGTCACGTCGCCTTCAACTTCCTAGTCTCCGAGATCTGCGACGCCCTTGGCCAAGGCTTGGAGGCCGGGGACGCAGAGATCACCCAACGTTGGGGCCAGTCCAGTTCCCGTACCTACGTTAGCAAGATACTGCGCAGCCTTAGCGACGGGGAGTTCTTCTTGAAGGGCAACCATACCTGGCGCGATGAGACCTCCGGGCAGAACCGCCGCCGCCGCACCTTCAACCTGAACCATGACCACCCGCTGGTGCAACAGGCTGTCGCCGCCCGTTCCGGCGCTGTAGCCCCGCCGGTCAGTGAGGAAAGTCTCCCTTCCGATGCGCAGGAAGAACCTTCGGAAAGCCCTGCAAACACGGAGACCACGGAGACCACGGAGACCACGGAAACCACGGAAACCACGGAAACCATGGAGA
This sequence comes from Chloroflexota bacterium, assembly GCA_022570905.1. Classification (GTDB taxonomy): domain Bacteria; phylum Chloroflexota; class Dehalococcoidia; order Lucifugimonadales; family UBA3495; genus UBA9611. The sequence goes on along the minus strand of JACZYV010000064.1, from coordinate 1,647 downwards.
CCGCCGCCGCGGTGGACACCTCGGATTCACCCGACTACCCTGATTACGACGACGATGACGACGAATATCAATCGGGCAAAGCGGCTGCCGAGCGCCGCGTCGAGACCGGTTTCATGTCCCGGCTCTTCAGCAGGCCCCGCCGAAACTAGACCGACCTCAGCCGCAAATTAAATCGAGCCACAAAAAGCGTCCGCCTTTGGCGGACGCTTTTTTAGGTTTCTATTCGCCTTTTTAACTCGCGCCAGGGCCACAAGGCCGGTGCCATCGACATCAAAAGCGGCGCTAGAAAAATCGAAAAACTAACCAAGGGAATCAACCCTGCGAACAACATCAGCCACGCCGACAGACGCACTTTCCATGCCAATGCTGGACTCCAAACGACCAGCCCCCAACCAAATAGGCTCAGCGCTGATAACTGAAAGATCACGACAGCTGGACCGATCAAGTTTTCTCCCCAACTGTGTTGCGACTGGTGCATTGTGTCCCGTCCGATCAAGACCGCCAAAAAAACCAGCAACACCACGAGGTAAAGGGACGCTGCCACGAAGCACCAGCCCCTGATCACTGCCTGTGTCTTTCGAACTTCAACGCCCCCTATCCACTTGATTCCCCAGTCCCACCGGCCTCTGACGTTGCCCTCGATATAACCGGTGGACGGGACTTGGCCGCCGGGTCTCACATATCCAGAATCAACGTGGACCAGCCAAAGTCCCGGGCGCCCAACCCCTCGGCGGTAAATGGGTGGTAATACTCCCGGAAGCCTGATTTTTCGATGCACTCATGACTCTTGGCCACGATGGTGTCGGCCAGTTCCGGGTAGCCGTGGCCCCGCAGGGCGTGGGACAAGAACCAATTGGTGTTGATCCACGAGGGGCCGCGCCAGATGAACCCCCTGGGATTGCCGGGCATGAACTTGGGGTCCGAGGCGGGAACGGAGGGCAGCGGATAGGGGGTCCAGAAATGGTCGGGCGAAGACACCCAGTCCTTGACCAGCCGCTCCACGAACGGCCTGGGAAGGTCGTCCAATATCAGGGGCATCAAAGAACTGATGGTCACCACCCGGACCGGCTTTTCGGCCACACCCGAAAGGTCGAAGAACGCCCCCGCGTCCTCATCCCAGCACTTCTCAAGCAGAGCGTCTCTGGTGCGGTCAGCCTCGCGGTTGAACTCCTCCGCTTGCGTAGGATCCCCGGAATCCGCCAGCAGACGGGCCAGAGAGCGCATCCCCAGGGCATAGATCGAGTTCACCAGAACGTCCTCGACATGAAAAAGGTCAGCGGCCAGTATCTTTTGGTCATCGCCCCGCAGCGGCTCGTAGGCCCGGTAGATCACCTTCAAGGCGGCGATGAACCCCTGGTTGGAAAGCTCGGTTAGCCCTAGAGCTTCGTCGTACTTGGGAGAGCAGTCCGTCCCCGCTTCCTCCGGCTGGATAACCGCGATCAGACCGTCGTCATCCGGGTCTCTGGTGTTTCGGAGCCAGCGGTAGAAATTGGTCAACACCGGCAGGGCCGCGTCCCGGAATTCCCCATCGCCGGTGGCCCGGTACACCCGCTCCACGGCGTAGGCGATGATGGGTGGCTGCATGGTGGAACTGTAATGGGGGTCGGTCTGGCCAACGATGTTCCGGCTCAGGAAGTCGGGCTGTTT